>JAFEDW010000293.1 GCA_018241455.1 Pseudomonadota bacterium
GCTGGCCGGGCTCCCGGTGCCGGCGGCGGCGCGCGCGGCATGGCGCATGCTGGCGTACTCGAGGTGCTCGACGATCTGCACGTGCACGTCGATGCGATCGCCGGCACCAGCATGGGCGCGGTCGTTGGCGGCCTCTATGCCAGCGGCATGTCGGGCCGCGAGATCGAGCAGCTGCTCGAATCGGTCGATTGGCAGGATGCGTTTCGCGACCGCCCGCCGCGCGCCGATCTGGGCTTCCGGCGCAAGCAGGAAGAACACGATTTTCTCGTCAATCTGCCGCTCGGCATCCAGGGACGCAAACTCCAGATTCCGACCGGGCTGGTACAGGGCGAGAAACTCACCGAGCTGATCCGGCGCGCGACGTTGCCGGTGGCCACCGTGACGCGCTTCGACGATTTGCGCATCCCGTTTCGCGCCGTTGCCACCGACCTCGAGACCGGCGCCAGCGTGGTCATGGATTCCGGCGACCTGACTACCGCGCTGCGGGCCAGCATGTCGGCGCCGGGCCTGTTCGCGCCGGTCGAGCGCGACGGCCGCTTGCTCGTCGACGGCGGGCTGACCGAGAACCTGCCGATTGATGTGGCGCGCGCGATGGGTGTGGACGTCGTGATCGTCGTCGATGCCGGATTTCCGTTGCTGCCGCGCGACCGCCTAAATTCGCTGACCAGCGTGTCGAACCAGGCGCTCGCGATACTCGTGCGGCGCGACGTGGAACGGCAACTCGCGACGCTCGGTCCCAACGACGTGCTGGTGCAGCCGGCGCTCGGACAGCGATCGTCGTATGACTTCAACGCCGTCGCGACGTCAGTCGAACTGGGAGCGGCCGCGGCGCGCGAGTTGAAGCCGAGGCTCGTCGCATTGGCCGGGGCCGCGCCCGAGCCGGGACAGCCGGCCACGGCCGCCGCCGCCGCAACACCGATCGTGCAGTTCATCGCGGCCGACGCGGCGTCGAACCGCTACCAGCGCATGCTGAACGCCGTGTTCGCCGACCAGATCGGCAAGCCGCTCGACGCGGATGTGATCGATGAGCGCATCAAGTCGATCTACGGCCAGGGCAATCTCGAGCTGCTCGACTATCGCGTCGATCGCACGCCGCAGGGCGCCACCGGGCTGGTGTTCACGGCGCGCCGCAATTCCTGGGGACCGAACTACCTGCGGCTTGGGCTGTCGCTCGAGGACGATTTTGCCGGCAACAGCACCTTCAACGCGGCCGGGCGCGTGTCGTTCACCGAACTCAATGCGCTCGGTGCCGAAGCGGTACTCGACCTGCAGGTGGGCGCCGCGCCGCGCGTGGCCGCGGAGTTCTACCAGCCCCTGTCGGCGCTGCAGCGCTACTTCATTGCTCCGCACCTGCAGGCCGAGGCTCACAACGTGCCGCAGCTGCAGGATGGCGAGACGATCGGCTCGTACCGCGTGCGCACGTTCGAATACGGCCTCGATGCCGGGCGCGAGTTCGGCAACTGGGGCGAGTTGCGCGGCGGCCTGCTCGACACGCGCGGCACCACTGCCGTGCGGCTCGGCGATTTCAGCGTGCCGGAAGTGAGCTACCACACGCATGCTGGTTTCGTGCGCTTCAATTACGACAGGCTCGACAGCACGACTTTCCCGCGCAGCGGCCAGGCGCTGACCCTGCAGGTGCGCGCCGAGCAGGCCGGGCGCGGCGCGGCAGGCTCGGATACCTTCACGTTCGACTGGCGCGGCGCCTGGTCGCACGGCAAGAACACGGCCGTGGCCTGGCTGTCGGCCGGTAGTACGATTGGCGGGAGCGACACCAACGTGCGCGCGTATTTTCCGCTGGGCGGGTTCCTGAACCTGTCGGGCCTGCCGGCGCAATCACTCGCCGGTCCGCACTACGCCATCGCGCGGGTGATTTACCTGCGCAGCGTCGGCCGCGGCGGCGAGGGCGTGCTCAACGTGCCCGCCTACGCGGGCATTTCCTACGAGCTCGGTAACGTCTGGTCCGACCGCAGCGAAATAAGCATCGGATCTGCGCGGAGCGACGCGTCGCTGTTCTTCGGCGCCGATACGTACATCGGGCCGGCCTACCTGGCGGTGGGCTACGACCAAGGCGGCAATACGGCCTTCTACCTGTTCCTGGGCCGCAGTTTCTAGGCCGGGAAGCGCGGGTCTACAGGCCGCGGCTGGCGGCGAGGTTCTCGACCTTGGTGAAGACCAGCGCCGGCCGGTCGCCGGGCCTTGAATATTCGTGCTTGCGGCTCATTTCCTGGAGGGCGGCATCGCGCTCCACCGCGGTCGCGTACCAATGCGTGCGCTGCCAGTCGGCGCCGCACAGGTTGGCGAAGGGGTCGAGCGCGCGCAGGCTGACGCGCAGCCCATATGGGCGGGGCACCAGCATTGGGGCGCTGACCAGGTTGTGCGGATTGGAGATGCCCATGCCGATGCTGTCCGGTATTCGATTCGGCAGTTATTCTAGCGGTAAACAGCGGAGAGGAAACGTGAAAGACACAATAAGCGCCACGCATCATTTCGTGAACGGACGCACGATTCGCGCCCCGTTTCCCGCCGGCCTCGAGCGCGCCATGTTCGCGATGGGCTGCTTCTGGGGCGTCGAGCGGGTGTTCTGGCAATTGCCGGGCGTCTACACGACCGCCGTGGGTTACGCCGGCGGCACGACCGCGGACCCGGACTATCGAATGGTGTGCACCGGCCGCACTGGCCACGCCGAGGTCGCGCTCGTGGTGTACGACCCCAAGGTGATCTCCTACCAACAGTTGCTGAAGGTGTTCTGGGAGTCGCACGACCCGACGCAGGGCATGCGCCAGGGGAACGACATCGGTACTCAGTACCGCTCGGCGATCTATCCGTTCAACGAGGCGCAGCGCGCGGCCGCCGA
>JAFEDW010000294.1 GCA_018241455.1 Pseudomonadota bacterium
TGGAAGAACCGCGACGGCAGCAATGCCTTCGGCGGCACCTGCCTCAACGCGGGCTGCATTCCCTCCAAGGCACTGTTGGAATCCTCCGAGCTCTGGCACCGCGCGCAGCACGAGTTTGCCACGCACGGCATCGGCGTCGGCGACCTCCGCCTCGATCTCGCCGCGATGCAGAAGCGGCGCGCCACGATCGTCAAGGGCCAGACGCGCGGCGTCGCGGCCTTGCTCAAGGGCGCTGGCGTCACCGGCCTCTTCGGCAGCGGCAAGTTGCTGGCCGATCGGGTTGTCGAAGTGACCGCGTCCGACGGGCAGGTCTCGCGGCTGCGTGCACGGCACGTGGTGTTGGCCAGCGGTTCGGTGCCAACGGAATTGAAGTCGCTCCCGTTCGATGGCCGCCAGGTCATCGATTCATGGGGTGCGCTCGAGCTCGACGCGGTGCCGCGCCGCCTGTGCGTGATCGGGGCCGGCGTCATCGGTCTGGAACTCGGCAGCGTCTGGCGCCGCCTCGGCGCCGAAGTCGTCGTGCTCGAAGCGCTCGATGCGCTGCTGCCGATGGCCGATGCGCAGCTGGCGGCGGAAGCGGCCAAGCATTTTCGCAAGCTCGGCCTCGACATCCGCCTCGGCGCCAAGGTGAGCGGCGCGACCGCCGGCGGCGATGGCGTGACCGTGCGTTACACGAGCACTGGCGCAGAGCAATCGCTCGTGGCCGACAAGGTGGTCGTGGCCGTGGGCCGCCGGCCGAATACGCAGGGACTGCTCGGCCCGGGTTGCGGCGTCGGGCTCGATGAGCGCGGGTTCATCGTCGTGGACGAGCATTGCAGCACCGCCGTTAAAAATGTCTGGGCGGTCGGCGATGTCGTGCGCGGACCGATGCTGGCGCACAAGGGCAAGGAAGAGGGGATTGCGGTCGCCGACCGCATCGCTGGCCGCTACGCGCACGTCAATTACGCGCTGGTGCCGTCGGTCATTTACACGGCGCCGGAGATTGCCTGGGTCGGCCAGACGGAGGCGCAACTCAAGGCCGCCGGCATCGACCACAAGAGCGGCGTGTTCCCGTTCATGGCCAGTGGCCGCGCCCGCGCGATGGAAGCGACGGCTGGCTTCGTCAAGCTGCTGGCTGCGCGCGGGAGCGATGAGATCCTCGGCGTGCACATCATCGGCCCGATGGCCGGCGAATTGATCGCCGAGGCGGTGCTGGCGATGGAGTTCCGCGGCAGCGCCGAGGACCTGCAGCGCACGATGCACGCGCATCCGACGCTGTCGGAGGCGCTGCACGAGGCGGCGCTGGCCGCCGACGGGCGCTCGATCGACAACCTCAACCGTTGACACGCAGCGCGCGCAGCACGCTGTTCACGCCGGCGAGTTTCTTCAATACCTGGCGCAGTTGCGCGGCGTCGCGTACCGCGGTGCGCATGATGATGGTCGCGACCCGGTCGGCCGGATCGGTGCTCGAATTGACACCCTCGATGCTCAGGCGCTCCTGCGCCATCACGTCCGATACGTCGCGCAGCAGGCCGCGCCGGTCGTAGGCCTCGATGCGGATCTGCACCGGCAGCTGCAGCTCGGTACTGCGGTTCCAGTCCACGCGCAGCAGTCGCTCCGGATTGCGTGCCACCATGCGCGCCAGGCTCCGGCAGCCGGCGCGGTGCACGGTGACGCCGCGCCCGAGCGTCACGTAGCCGGCGATTTTCTCGGGCGGCACCGGTGCGCAGCAGCGCGCCATCGTCGTCGGCATGTCGCCGACGCCCTCGATGTCGACCGCCAACGCGGCGCGCGAACCACGACGGCGCTGCGGCGGAGCGATCGGCAGCGGTGGCGCTGCCGGCAAGGCCGCGGGCGCGGGCGGCGCAACCCCGGTTGCCGTCGCAGCGGCCGGACCCGCCGCTGCAGCCTGCGCCGCCAGGTCCTGCTGATGGAACCAGGCGCGCACCTTGGCCCGGCTCCGTGGCGAGGCGAGGAAGCCGCTCTCGGCATTGAGCCAGTCGCGGCTCGGCCCGCCGCTCCGCCCGGTGATGATCTCGACCACCTGGCCGCTCGCCAGCGGCTGGTCGAGCGGGGCGATGCGCCCGTTGACGCGCGCGCCGCGGCAGCTGTGGCCGAGCTGCGTGTGCACGTGGTAGGCAAAATCGAGCGGCGTCGCGCCGCGCGGCAGGTCGATGACCTCACCGCGCGGCGTGAGCGCGTAAAGCCGGTCGGAGAACAGCTCGCCGCGGATGCGGTCGATGAAATCACCGCTGCCCGCGCCGGTCTGCGCCGGGTCGAGCATCTGCCGTGCCCACTCGATCTTGCGCTCGTAGCGTTCGTCGCGCGCGCCGCCTTCCTTGTAGCGCCAGTGGGCGGCCACGCCGAGCTCGGCGTGTTCGTGCATGTCGCGCGTGCGGATCTGGATCTCGAGCGATCGGCCCTCGGGGCCGAGCACCGCCGTATGGATCGATCGGTACTGGTTGTCCTTTGGCGTCGCGATGTAGTCGTCGAACTCGCCGGGCAGCATGCGCCAGTGGCCGTGCACGAGGCCGAGGGCCGCATAGCAATCGGCCACGCTGTCGACGACGATGCGCACCGCGCGCACGTCATAGAGCTGTTCGAACGCCAGGTGCTTGCGCTGCATCTTGCGCCAGATGCTGTAGATGTGTTTCGGGCGCCCGTAGACCTGTGCGTGCACGCCGGCCGCGGCCAGCTCGGCGCGCAGCAGCGCACAGACCTGCTCGATGTATTGCTCGCGCGCTACGCGCCGTTCGGCGAGCGCGGCCGCGATGCGATGGTAGTCATCCGGCTCGAGCTGGCGAAAGGCCAGGTCCTCGAGTTCCCATTTCAGCGTCCACACGCCGAGCCGGTTTGCGAGCGGCGCGTAGATT
>JAFEDW010000295.1 GCA_018241455.1 Pseudomonadota bacterium
GGCGGGCCCGAGGGTGGCGACGATCTTGGTGCGGCGTCCGGTATCCATTTGAAGCCTCAGGCGGTGGCGCGCGCCTGCAGCATGGCCACCGCCGGCAGCGTCTTGCCCTCGACGAACTCGAGGAACGCGCCACCGCCGGTGGAGATATACGAGATGCCGTCTTCGACGCCGTATTTCTCGATCGCCGCCAGCGTGTCACCACCGCCGGCGAGCGAATAGGCGGCGCTGCTGGCGATCGCATCGGCGATCGCCTTCGTGCCCTCGCCGAACTGGTCGAACTCGAAGACGCCGACCGGGCCGTTCCACAGCACCGTGCCGGCGTTCTTGATCACCTCGCAGAAGCGCTCGGCCGTGTCCGGGCCGATATCGAGGATCATCTCGTCGGCGGTCACTTCACCGACCGCGCGCACATCGGCGTGCGCCGTCGCGGCGAACTCGCGCGCCACGACCACGTCGCTCGGCAGCGGGATCTCGGCGCCGCGCGCCTTCGCCTGCGCCAGGAGCTTGCGCGCCATGTCGAGCATGTCGGCCTCGCACAGCGATTTGCCGACCTGCACGCCGGTGGCCGCGAGGAAGGTGTTGGCGATGCCGCCGCCGACGATCAGCTTGTCGACCTTGTCGATCAGCGCTTCCAGCACCGTGAGCTTGGTCGATACCTTGGAACCCGCGACGATCGCGACCAGCGGCCGCGCCGGCTTCAGCAGCGCGCGCTCGAGCGCATCGAGTTCGGCCACCAGCAGCGGGCCCGCGCAGGCGACCGGCGCGAAGCGGCCGACGCCGTGCGTGCTCGACTCGGCGCGATGCGCCGTGCCGAAGGCATCCATGACGTAGACGTCGCAGAGCCTGGCCATGCGGCGCGACAGCGCCTCGTCGTCGGCCTTTTCGCCCTTGTTGTAGCGCACGTTTTCGCACAGCACCGCGCTGCCGGGCGCGCATTCGACGCCGTCGAGCCAGTTCTTCACCAGCGGCACCGGCGCGCCGAGCAGCTCGGACAATCGCACCGCCACCGGCGCAAGCGACAGTTCGGGCTCGAACTGCCCTTCTTTCGGCCGACCGAGGTGCGAGAGGATCAGCACGCGCGCGTTCTTCTCCAGCGCCATGCGTATCGTCGGCAGCGCGGCGCGGATGCGCGCGTCGCTCGTGACCTTGCCGTCCTTGATCGGCACGTTCAGGTCTTCGCGGACCAGCACCCGCTTGCCGGCCAGGTCGAGATCCGCCATGCGCAGCGGCGGCGCCACGCGCTGTAGTGCCGCGTTCAAGCCGCGCGCGACCAGGCGAGCGTTGTGTCGATCATGCGGTTCGAGAAACCCCACTCGTTGTCGTACCAGGAGCAGACCTTGACGAGCGTGCCCTCGATGACCTTGGTCATCGTCGCGTCGTAGGTCGACGAGGCCGGATCATGGTTGTAGTCGACCGACACCAGCGGCGCCTCGGTGTAGGCGAGGATGCCCTTGAGCGGCCCTTCCGCCGCCGCCTTCACCAGCTTGTTGATCTCGTCGATGCTCGTCGCACGCTTCGGCGTGAACGTGAGATCGACCAGCGACACGTTGATCGTCGGCACGCGGATCGCGAAGCCGTCGAGGCGCCCCTTCAGTTCGGGCAGCACCAGGCCCACGGCCGCGGCGGCGCCGGTCTTGGTCGGGATCATCGACATGGTCGCCGAGCGCGCGCGGCGGATGTCCTCGTGATACACGTCGGTCAGGCGCTGGTCATTGGTGTAGGCGTGGATCGTGGTCATCAACCCGCTGTGGATGCCGATGCCGTCGTTCAGCACCTTGGCCAGCGGCGCGAGGCAATTGGTCGTGCACGAGGCATTCGAGATCACGCTGTGCGTGGATTTGAGCACGTTGTGGTTGACGCCATAGACCACCGTGGCGTCGACATCCTTGCCGCCGGGCGCCGAGATCACGACTTTCCTGGCGCCGCCGGCGATGTGCTTGCCGGCGTCGGCCTTGGTGGTGAAGAAGCCCGTGCATTCGAGTACGTATTCAGCGCCGAGTACACCCCACGGAATCTGCGCCGGATCGCGGTGCGCGGTCACCTTGATGCGATCGCCATTGACGATCATCGCGTCGCCCTCGACGCTGACCTGGCCCGGGAACTTGCCGTGCGCCGTGTCGTAACGGGTCAGGTGCGCATTCGCCTGCGCGTCGCACAGGTCGTTGATGCCAACGATCTGGACCTCCTTCTGGCGGCCGCTCTCGTACAGCGCGCGGAGGATGTTGCGGCCGATGCGGCCGTACCCGTTGATGCCCACCTTGACTGCCATTGACGACTCCTTCGGGGAAAACCTGATCAGCGCACTTAAGATTCTAGTACGAGCTTCAGCACATTGTCGGCGCCGAAGCCAAATTTCCGGAACAGCTCGGGCGCCTTGCCGGAGGCACCGTACTCGTCGATGCCCAGCACCTTCCCGGTTGCACCAACATAGCGCCACCACAGGCCGGTCGCGCCGGCCTCGATTGCGACGCGCCGCGTCACCGCGGCCGGAAGCACGGATTCGCGCCAGGTGGCATCCTGTGCGTCGAAGACCTGTGTGCAGGGCATCGACACCAGGCGCACCCTGCGCCCCTGGGCCTGCGCGGCCTTGACTGCATCCAGCGCCAGCGCCAGTTCGGAACCGGTGGCGATGACGATTTGTTCCGGCGCACCGGCGCAATCGAGCAGCACGTAACCGCCACGGGCAACCTGTTCTGGTGCAACGCCGGCCGCGACCTGCGCCAGGCCCTGGCGCGTCAGCACCAGGCAACCGGGGCCGTCGCTGCGCTCGATGACGGCGCTCCAGGCCACCGCGGTCTCGAGCGCATCGGCAGGACGCCACACATGCAG
>JAFEDW010000296.1 GCA_018241455.1 Pseudomonadota bacterium
GCGCCGGTGCCCGCGCCCGCGCCTGCGCACGCGCCCGCCTGGACGTTGCGCGACGACGAAGGCCGCCTGCTGACGCTGGCGGCACCGCCACGGCGCATCGTCAGCCTGTCGCCGGGCGCGACCGCGATGTTGTTCGCGGCCGGCGGCGGCGCGCGCGTGGTCGGCACCGCGGACTTCTCGGATGAGCCCGATGCCGCGCGCAGCATCACGCGCATCGGTGACAGCCATGGCTTCGACCTCGAGCGTATCCTCGCGCTCCATCCGGATGTGGTCGTCGCCTGGACCGGCGCGTTTTCCGCGGCGCAATTGCTGCAGTTCGAGCGCGCGGGATTGCCGGTGTACCGCCATCGTGTCGCGCGCCTCGATGACCTGCCGGTCGCGCTGCGGCGACTGGGCGCGCTGCTCGACACGCGTTCGACCGCCGACGCGGCCGCCGATGCGCTGCACCAGCGCATCGGCGCGCTGCGGGCGCACTACTCGCGCGCGCTCAAGCCGCGCCTGTTGCTGCAGGTGTGGGACCGCCCGGTGTACACGCTCGGCGGCGAACAACTGGTCTCCGATGCGATCGAAGCCTGCGGTTACCGCAATGTCTACGCCGAGTTGAGCGCCGCCGCGCCGGCCGTGTCGCTGGAATCGGTGGCGGCGCGCGATCCGGAAGTGATCGTGGCGGTGGCCGGCGACGAACGCAGCGCGCAGGACTGGCTCGCGCATTGGCGCGCCATGCCGCAGCTCAGTGCCGTCAGGCACGAGCGGATGCTCGCCTTCGTCGACGCGCGCTTGAGCCGCCTCGGCCCCGGGGCCGTCGGCGCGACCGAGGCGTTGTGCGCGCAGCTGGCCGCGAACGAGCAGGCCGCGCGCGCCGCGCCGTGAGTGGCGCGCTCGTCGGGCGGGCGCCGGGAAGCCATTCAGGGATCTCTTGACGCCCGCGCCGGGCTGTCGCCATACTGGCTCGGCATGCACGCTATTGCCCTGTCTGCCGCAATCCGCTGGTGGTGGCCCCGCTCTTAAAAGAACGGAGTGGCCCTGGGCTGTATTTCGACCAAATCCTTCCAGTTTTCGAACGAACACCAGACCCATCTCCGGACAGTGACCGGGGATGGGTTTTTTGTTGGGATCGCAGTGATTGAATGAAAGCGCCGTTTGACATCGCAGGGGACCTCGACACGCCGGTATCGGCCTACGCGAAACTGGCCGCGTTCCGTCCGCGTTTCCTGCTCGAGAGCGTCGAGGGCGGCGAGCGGCTCGGGCGCTATTCCTTCATCGGTTTCGGTGATGCCCTCGAAGTGCGGCTCGATGCGCGCGGCTTCACGATCGGCGCGCGCTCGTTGCCGGCGCCGCGCACGGCGCCCGAGTTGCTGGCTGGCTTGCGCAGCGCGCTGGCCGCCGCGCCGCGTCCGCTGCCGGAGCTGGGCACCGTGCCGCTGGCCGGCGGACTCGTCGGCTACACCTCGTACGATGTCGTGCGATTCTTCGAGCGATTGCCCGTGCGAGCCGCGCCGCTGCCGAACGCGCCACCACTGCTGCATTACGTCGCGCCGCATTCGATGCTGGTGTTCGATCACCTGACGCGCGCGATCGCGCTGCTCCATGCCGGCAGCGAGGCCGAGCGCGTCGCGCTGCGCCGCGAGGTGATCCAGGCGCTGCGTGGCCCGATGCCGACGGTGCGGCCGCGGCGCGGGAGCCACCAGCCGCCGGTGGCGGCGCTCGGGCGCGAGGCCTACCTCGACGGCGTGCGGCGCGCGCAGGAATACATCGCCGCGGGCGATGTGTACCAGCTGGTGTTGTCCTCGCGCTTCGCCGGTCGCCACGATCTCGATCCGTTCCAGGCCTACCGCGCGCTGCGCCTGGTGAATCCGTCGCCGTACATGTTCTATTGCGAGCTCGGCGACCTGACGGTCGTGGGCTCATCGCCCGAGGCGCTGGTCAAGCTCGGCGGCGGCCATGCCGAACTGCGGCCGATTGCCGGCACGCGGCCGCGATCGGGCGAGGCTGATGTCGACGCCGCGCGGGCCACCGAGCTGCTCGCCGATCCGAAGGAGAATGCGGAACACGTCATGCTCGTCGATCTCGCGCGGAACGACCTCGGCCGGGTCGCCACCGCGGGCAGCGTGCGCGTCGAGCCGTTCCGCGCGATCGAGCGCTACAGCCACGTGATGCACATCGTCAGCGGCGTGCACGGGCAACTCGCCGCCGGCCGCGATGCCTTCGACCTGTTTGCCGCCGCGTTTCCCGCCGGCACGCTGGTCGGCGCGCCCAAGGTGCGCGCGATGCAGATCATCGAGGAACTCGAGCCGGTGCGGCGCGGGCTCTACGGCGGCACGGTGGGATACTTCGGCGCGCGCGGCGACATGGACCAGGCGATCACGATCCGCACGCTGGTGTTCCACGGCGACGAATACAGTTACCAGGCGGGAGCCGGTATCGTTGCCGACAGCCAGCCCGAGGCGGAGCATGGCGAAATATTGCACAAGAGCGCGGCGGCCGTGCAGGCGCTGCGACTGGCGGAGGATGGGCTGTGAGCGCGCGGCTGCTGCTGATCGACAACTATGACTCCTTCACCTACAACCTGGTGCAGGCCTTCATGGTGCTGGGCGCGGAGGTGATCGTGCACCGGAACGATGCGCTGACCGTCGAGCAGGCGCTCGGCGTAGCGCCGACGCACCTGTGCATCTCGCCGGGACCGGGCACGCCGCAGCAGGCGGGCGTGTCGATCGACATGATCCGCGCTTTCGCCGGCCGCATACCGATCTTCGGCGTGTGCCTGGGCCATCAGTCGATCACCGAGGCCTTCGGTGG
>JAFEDW010000297.1 GCA_018241455.1 Pseudomonadota bacterium
CCGTTCGCGAAGCGGATGCGCGCATTGGCGATGTCGATCTCGGCGGAAAACACCGGCGTGCCGACCGCATCGATATGCTCGATCTCGCTGCCGACGATGCTTTGCACGATGTCGAGGTCGTGGATCATCAAGTCGAGCACCACGTTGACGTCGGTGCCGCGCTCGCGAAACGGCGCCAGCCGCTGGCAATCGATGAACCGGGGCCTGCCCAAGTGCGGCTCGGCCGCGACGATGGCCGGATTGAAGCGCTCCAGGTGACCCACCTGCAGCACACGGCCGGCGTGGCGCGCCGCGGCCACCAGCGCCCTGGCCTGCTCGACCGTTTCGGTGATCGGCTTCTCGACCAATACATGCGCGCCGGATTCCAGGAAGGCACGCGCGATCTCGAAGTGCGCGGCGGTCGGCGTCACGATGCTGACGGCATCGACCTGCCCGAGCAATGCACGGTAATCGGCCAGCGCGCGCGTGCCCAGCTCCCGCGCCACCGCCGCGCCGCTGTCGGCGCGCGCATCGACGACCGCCACCAGCTCGCAGCCGGGTATCCCGGCGTATTTCTGCGCGTGGAAACGCCCCAGGTAACCGACGCCGATGACCGCTACGCGGAGTCTGTCCATGCGGCTATTATGCCCGGATCGGCCGCCGCCTCGGCGCCGGCTAAGGAAGGCTCGCGAAGGAACTGCATGCGATCGCTGCTGAAATTCTGGCGCCGTTACCGGCAGACCCGCGGCGCGCGCCATGAGCTGATGGGTTTTGGCGTGTGCCTGGCCATCGGGCTGATCGTCATGCCCGTGCTGATCTGGCTGATCGGATCGTCGCGGCTCGGGCCCTACGCCAACGGCGGCCTGTTCGCGCTGTGGCGCGATTATGTCGTGGCGCTGGCGCAGGGATCGCTGGCGTACTGGTTGGTCGCACTCGGCCCCTACGCGGGCCTGTGGCTGCTGCGCGGCGCCCGCTTCTGGCTGCGTCGCTGAAGGCGGCGCCGAAACTGTCGACTGCGTCACATTTTGGGCGACACCAGGCGCGTGGCGCGCCTTCTGGCCCGCCGGCGAATCCGGCATTGTCAGATCAGCCGATGAATGACGGGCGGCCTGTCAGTTGGAACTGCAACCCAAAAAACCAGATTCTGTCGCCGACGCGACCGAAGCGTCCGAATCCGTTGCGCCCGCCGAGGCCGATGTGCGCGGCGACACGCTCAACCGCATCCGCAAGTCGCTGGTGACATCACGGCTGACGCTGGCCGCCGAAGCGGCCGGCGGCAATCCGTATGACAGCGGTGCCGGCCGCGGCCCCGGCGCGGTGTGGGGACAGCGCCGGCGCTAGATCGCGCTCAGGCCGGCCAGTAGCGCCAGGCCAGCGCGGCCATGATCAGCGTCAGCAGGCCCTGCGCCGCCCGGCGCCACGGCTCGCCACGCAATTCACCGACGAAACTCGCCCCGGCGAACAGCGCCAGCGACCAGGACCAGGCCAGCGCCTTGAGCAACGGCCACTGCTCGCCGGCCAGGCGGGCCGAATACTCCGGCAGCAGCAGGAATACGATCCCGGTCATGGTCAGCGATACCGCCAGCGCCGCGGCAGACCCGAGAACGATTCCCAACAGGACGGTCAAAGGTTTCACGATGCGTAGCTTGCGGGGATTGGCTTGAATCCACAGTTCTTGCGACCCATGACTGCCCTGCTGCCGCCAAAGATGTCAGACTTGGGGCGGTCGTACAGCATTCCGGAGCCTTGAAGACCTCATGTTTCGAGCCGACAAACGCCTGCGCAAGTACCTGGCGCCGATCGCGATGGGCGCCGCCTGCCTGCTGCTGCTCGCGGCCACGGCCTCGACCGGCACGCAGACCGGCGTACGGCTGCCCGAAGGCGCCATCCACCCGACGGCGCGACAGCAGGAAATTGCCCAGCAGGTGGCCAGCAATCTGGAACAGTATCACTACAGCCGCCGCCCGATCGACAAGGAATTCTCGGCGCAGGTCTTCGACCGCTACCTGAACAGCCTGGACGGCCAGCACAGCTACTTCCTGGCCTCCGATGTCGCGGCGATGACGCAGTGGCGCACGGGTTTCGACGACATGATCCACACCGGGGCGCTGGAGCCCGCCTTCATGATGTTCGCCCGGCTGCAGCAGCGCAACCGCGAGCGCATCGAATACGCGCTGAGCCTCCTGTCGACCGAGCCGGACTGGAAGCTCGACGAACGTTACACGTTCGACCGGGACAAGGCGCCGTGGCCGCACGATGTCGCCGAACTCAACGAGCTGTGGCGCCAGCGGGTCAAGAGCGATGCGCTTTCGCTGATGCTCACCGGCAAGACCTGGCCGGAGACCGCCGACATCCTGCGCAAGCGCTACCAGCGCGTGCTCGCGCGCGTCGGCCAGGTCAGCGCCGATGACGTGTTCGAGTCGCTGATGAACGCCTACGCGTCGGTGTATGACCCGCACACCAGCTACCTCGCCCCGCGCAGCGCCGAGGAATTCCGCATCCAGATGAGCCTGAGCTACGAGGGCATCGGCGCCTCGCTCCAGCTCGTCGATGACTACGTGACCATCGGTTCGCTGCTGCCGGGCGGTCCGGCCGCAGCGGCCAACACGCTCAAGCCGAACGACCGCATCATGGCGGTGGGCCAGGGCAACGATGGCGCGTTCACCGACGTCGTCGGCTGGCGGCTCGACGATGTCGTGCAGCTGATCCGCGGCAAGGGCGGCACCGTGGTGCGCCTGCAGATCCTGCCGGCCGGCGCCGCGCCCGGCAGCGAGTTGCGCGCCATCGCGCTGACCCGCGGC
>JAFEDW010000298.1 GCA_018241455.1 Pseudomonadota bacterium
AGGCGCCGCCGGTCACGAGCGTGCCGACGTGCGGCGTGTGGTAGCGCTCGCTGCAGCGGGCGAGCGACGGCGGCAGCAGCCCGTCGCGGCCCATCGCGAAGAAGATGCGCACCTGGCCGAGCAGGCTCAGCAGGATCACCGGGATCAGGCCGAGGCCGGCGACGACCGCGACCAGCACCTTGAGCCAGTCGAGGTTCGCGTGCGCAAGGCTCAGCGCCTGGTACAGCGGATCGGGCACGTTGAGCAGCCGGTAGTCGGCGATGCCGGTGACGGCGAGGCTCACGGCCACGTACAGCGCCGTGCAGATCAGCAGCGAGAGCCCCAGGCTCAGCGGCATCGTGCGCTGCGGATTCTTAGCCTCTTCGGCCAGCGTCGATACGCCGTCGAAGCCGATGTAGGCGAAGAACACGATGCCCGCGCCGCGCAGCACGCCCGACCAGCCGAAGTCGCCGAAGTTGCCGGTATTCGGCGGCACGAACGGGTGCCACAGCTTTGCATCGATGTGCGGCAGGCAGGCGGCGACCAGGATCAGGATCGCGAGCACCTTGGCCACGACGATGACCGAATTGACCAGCGCGGATTTTCGCGTGCCGACGATCAGCAGCGCGGTGCAGCCCAGCGTAACCAGCACGGCCGGCAGGTTGATCCAGGCGCCGGTGCCCGTGACATGGCCGTGTTCATCCGCCTTCAGCGGCGCGTTCGCCAGCACGGCGGGCAGGTGTATCCCGAGGTCACCGAGCGCCGCGGTGACATATCCGGACCAGCTGATCGCGACCAGCGAGGCCGAGAACAGGTACTCGAACATGATGCACCAGCCGATGACCCACGCGATCAGCTCACCGAAGGTGGCGTAGGCGTAGGAATAGGCGCTGCCGGCGACCGGCACCATCGAGGCGTATTCGGCGTAGCACAGGCCGGCGAAGAAGCAGGCGATACTGGCGAGGATAAAGCACAGCGTCACCGCGGGCCCGGCGCGCAGCGCCGCTACGGTGCCGGTCAGCACGAAGATACCTGCGCCGACCGTGTTGCCGACGCCGAACGCCGTCAGGTTCAGGACGCCGAGCGTGCGCAGCAGCGCGGGCTTGTCGCCCCCGTGCGCTTCGCGCCTCAGCGTGTCGATCGACTTGCGCGACCATGCCCCCATTCGTGCAAGCCTAGCAGGTGTTCGCGCACCCGTGCACGCCAGGCAGTCCGAATGCGGGCCTAAGTGGCCCGGGCAAGCGACGCGGCGTCGCGCGCCAAGGCCTCGATCTGCGCCCAGTCGCCGGCCTTCAGTGCGGCGGCCGGCGTGACCCAGGAACCGCCGACGCAGGCCACGTTTTTAAGCTGCAGGTAGCGCGGCGCGCTCTCTCGTGTGATGCCGCCGGTCGGACAGAACACGACATCGGCGAATACCGGCGCGAACGAGGCGAGCATCGCGGTGCCGCCCGCCGGCTCGGCCGGGAAGAATTTCAATGCGGTGTAGCTCGCGGCGCGCGCCGCAATCAGTTCGGAAGCGGTCGCGATGCCCGGCAGCAGCGGAATGCCGCAGTGGCGGCCGGCCACCGCCAGCTCTTCGGTCAATCCGGGCGTGACCGCGAACTGCGCGCCCGCGCCGACGACGCGCGGAAAATCATCCGGCACGGTCAGCGTACCGGCGCCGACGATCGCTTCGGGCACGGCCTTGCGCATGGCGCTGATCGCCGCGAGCGCCACCGGCGTGCGCAGCGTCACCTCGAGCACAGTGAGTCCGCCGGCGCACAACGCCCGTGCCAGCGGCACGGCATCCGCTTCGCGCTCGATCGTCAGCACCGGGATGACCGGCGCGCGCGCCATGATCGCTCTCATTTGCATGCAATGCTCACTTCTGTCGGGCTTACGTGTATCGGGCTTACGCAGCGGGCGTGGCGATGCCGCCGCCCTGTTCGGCGCTCGCGGCCTGCGAACGGAACATCTCGAACAGTTCGCGACCCATGCCCCACTGGCCGCGCGCCGCCGGTGATTCGATCACGCGCTGCGCCCACGTTTCGGCATTCACCCGCGCCTCGAGCGTACCCGCATTGCTGTCGAGTCGCACGACATCGCCATCGCGGAGCTTGCCGAGCGGTCCGCCGCAATGCACTTCCGGCGACACATGGATGGCCGCCGGCACGGAGCCGGAAGCGCCCGACATGCGCCCGTCGGTGACCAACGCAACCTTGAAGCCGTGCGATTGCAGCGCCGACAGCGCCGGCGTGAGCTTGTGCAGTTCGGGCATGCCGTTCGCGCGCGGCCCCTGGCCGCGCACGACGACGACGACGTCGCGATTCAGTTCGCCGGCCTTGAAGGCCGCGCTGACCGCCTCCTGCGTATCGAAGAGGCGCGCCGGCGCCTCGACGACGCGGCGATCGGGCTTGACGGCCGACACCTTGATGACCGCGCGGCCCAGATTCCCCTTGAGCAGCTTGAGGCCGCCGTCGGCGCTGAACGGATCGCTGACCGGCCGCAGCACGGTCAGGTCGCCGCTCTGCGATGCGCCCTCGCGCCACGCCAGCCGGCCCGCATCGAGCCAGGGTTCCTGCGTGTAAGCGTGAAGGTCCTCACCCGCCACCGTGCGCACATCGCCATGCAGCAGGCCGGCAGCGAGCAGTTCGCGGATCACGAAGGCCATGCCGCCGGCGGCGTGGAAATGGTTTACGTCCGCGGCGCCATTCGGATAGATGCGCGCAATCAGCGGCACGACCGCCGACAGCGTGCTGAAATCGTCCCAATCGATGACGACGCCCGCGGCGCGCGCCATCGCCACGAGATGAAT
>JAFEDW010000299.1 GCA_018241455.1 Pseudomonadota bacterium
GGCGAGCCGCAATGCCCAGGCCGCGAGCACCGCGGCCATCACCAGGCCCGCGGTCGAAGGGTGCTGGTAGCGCCAGGCGTCGTAAGCGGCAGCCGCGAGGAACAGGCCCGGCCAGAAGATGTCGACCAGCCCGGCGTTGCGCTGCGCGGTGCAGACGATCCACGCCACGGCGGCCAGCACGACGATCGGCCCGAGGCTGCGCAGCCAGACCTCGATCATCGCGGCCACCGTGCGCGCTCAAGCCAGCGCGCGAGTTCGAACAGCAGCGGCAGCGCCAGTCCCCACACCGCCGCGATGACCCACAACGCATGGGCGCCCGGCAGCACGAGCGCGCCGAGCCGCGCCCCCGCCGCATAGGACAGCGCGCCGGCCCCGGCGCCGAGCGCGATACCGAGCACGCGGCGTCCCTGCAGCCAACGCAGTGAAGCGTCCAGCGTCGTCGACAGCAGTGCCCACAGGCCGGCCATCCACGCCGGCGCCAGGCCCAGCACGAGTTCCGCATGCGGGTACGCGGTGACATGCAACGCCACGAGCAGTGTCTCGATGACGGCGCCGAGCGCGAGGCAGGCCAGCGCCAGCCACAGCGCGCGCAGCGGCGCCGCGTGGAGCAGGATCTGGATCGCGACGACGCCGGCGAGCGCCAGCGCAGCCTGCACGGCCCGCTGCTGCGCGGCCGACACGACGCAGGCCCACCAGCCGGCCTGGAACAGCGCGGCGTTCAGCAGCAGCGAGAATCGAGCGCTCAAGCGCTGCGCTCGAACAGCGAGTGCGTGACCCACCATTCCTGGCCCGCGCGATGGCCGAATAATTCCTCGCACGCCATGAAGAACATGCGCCAGCGCTGCAGCCAGAGTTCGGCGCCGGCGGCGCCGTAGGTTGCCGACAGGATCTCCAGCGCACGCTCGCGCTGCCGATCGAGGTTGTCGAGCCAGGCGCGCGCGGTGCGCTGGTAGTGCGTGCCGTCCCAGCGCCATTGCTGCCGGAGCGAGAGGTGGTCCTGGCATTCGGCCGGCAGCGCGTCGCTCGGCATGATGCCGCCCGAGAAGAAATGCCGGCTCATCCAGTCGCTCGAGTCCTCGTCTTCATAGAAGTAGGGCACTTCGCGGTGGCAGAACACGTGCATGAAGAACTGGCCGCCCGGCACCAGCGCCTGCGACACGCGCTGCACCAGCGCCGGCCAGTTGCGCATGTGCTCGAACATCTCCACCGACACGACGCGGTCGAGCCCCGACGGGAATTCGAAGCGGTTCATGTCCGCCACGCGCACGTCGATGTTGTGGAGCGAGCGCCGCGCCGCCTGCTCCAGGATGTACTCGCGCTGCGAATGCGAGTTGGACACGGCGATGATCTTGCTGCGCGGCGCTCGCTCGGCCATCCACAGCGTCAGCGATCCCCAGCCGCAGCCCAGCTCGAGGATGCGTTGGCCGTCGACCAGCCCGGCGCGGGCGCAGGTGGCTTCGAGTGCCGCGCGCTCGGCCGCCTCGAGCGTACGTACGCCTTCCGGCCACCAGCCGCAGCTGTACTTGCGCTGCGGCCCGAGCACCAGCGCGAAGAAATCGGCCGGCAACTCGTAGTGCTGCGCGTTGGCGACGGCCGTCAGCACGGCGATCGGCTCGGCGCGCATGCGTTGGCCGAACGCGCGCGTGGCGTTGCCGGCGGCGCGGCGCTGCGCCTGCAGCAGCGAGCGCCGGCGCGAGCGCACGATCTGCCGGATGCCGGAGCGCACCAGCGCATCCGGCAGTTGCCCCCGTTCGGCCCATTGAATGGCCAGTGCCCCTAGACCCATGTGGATAGGCTCCTTTGGCCGGTTGTACGGGCGGGCGGCGCGCTTGGATCACCGGCGGGCGCGGGCCTGATCCAAAGGCGCGGCGGCTACGTACAATGCCCATGCATGTCGTCCTGCGGACTCCGGCCATCACGATCCAGCCCCGACTGCCGCGCGGCGTCAGAACGCGGGCGCGGGCGCTGGCCGTGCTGAATGCCGCCGAACCGGAGCCCGATGAACTGGCAGCGTGGGTGGCCGCCATTGCGCGGCACGGCGACCGCGGCGCTTTTGGCGCGCTGTTTCGCGCGCTCGCGCCGCGGATCAAGGGTTTCCTGATGCGCATGGGCGCCGATGCGGGCCTGGCCGAAGACTTCGCGCAGGAAACGCTGGCGCAGGTGTGGCGCAAGGCCGCGGCCTTCGATGCCGGCCGTGCGGCCGTCACCACCTGGGTGTTCACGATCGCGCGCAACCTGTGGATCGATCAGTGCCGGCGCGCGGCGCAAACCGCAGTGCCCCATCCACGCAGCAGCTGGCTGGCCGACCTGGCCGAGTGCGAACCAGCGGTTGATGGCGAGGAGCCGTTGCTCGACGAACAGCGACGCGAACGCCTGCGCGCCGTGCTGGCGGAGCTGCCGCCCGAACAGGCCGAGGCGGTGCGGCTGGCATACTTCAACGACGTGACGCACGAGCGCATTGCGGCGACACTGGGCATCCCGCTGGGCACGGTGAAATCGCGCATCCGCCTGGGGCTGGCGGCGTTGCGACAACGACTGGACGGCATCGAGCTGTGATCAACCACCACCCGGCCGATCATCATTTGCTTGCGCTAGCCTCGGGCCAGATCGACAGCGGCCGCGGCTTCGTCGTGTCGGCGCATGTCGAGCGTTGCGCCGCGTGCCGGCGCCGCACGCAGGAATTCCTCGAGGTCGGCGGCGAACTGCTGCGCGCCGGCGATGCGGTCAGCCTCGCTCCCGATGCGTTTGCGCGGACG
>JAFEDW010000029.1 GCA_018241455.1 Pseudomonadota bacterium
CGCCGTGCGCGCGCAGCGCGCGCTGGTCGAAGTGCTGCGCGCCGAGGGTGCGCAGCTGCAGGAGCAGTGGCGCAGCGCCGCGACCCGCAAGCAGGCGGTCGGCAAGGTCATTGAACATGCACGGTCGGAGGAAATCATGACGCAGGAGAAACGCCAGCAACGCGAGCTCGACGAGCTGGCCTTGCGCTCGAGGGCACACCGATGATGACGCATCCAGCTGGCGCCGGTGGCGCCGCGCACCGTGCGGGTGCCGCCGCGAGCGGCTCTACCAACGAGGCGGGGTGCGGCCTCGGCGTTGAATTCGACGGCCCGGCAACGCCAGCGCCTGCGGGCGCCGCGGCGGCGCCGTTTTCGCGGGCCCTGCGGGCGCTCGCCGCGGGCGGTGATGTGCATCCGGGTGCGCGCACCGGTGCGGCTGCCAGCGACGCGGCCGCGGTCGATCCGGCCGACATTGATGTCGAGGCCGATGCCGATGAGTCGCTGGCTGCGAACTCCGCCGCGGGCACGCAGGAGGTGAGTGCGCCGAAGGGCAGCGTGAGGCCTGCCGGCACATGGCAGTTGTCGTCCGCGCTCGCCGGGTCGCCGACAGGCGCAGCCGCGCCGATTGCTACGGAAGCGGCAACGGTCAATGCGGCAGACCCGACCGCAGGCGCAGGCACCAGCCCGGGCGCCGGCGCGACCGGCGATGCTGGCACCACCCAGCGTGGCCCGCGAGCTCCATCCGCGCGGCAATCCGTGGCGCGCCGCGAGGCGCGCGGCGAAGCGCGCAACGCCGCCCGGGTCGTGGCCGCGCCGAAGCCGGGTGCGGCTGCCTTGCCCAACGATCTGCTGCAGGCCCTGTTCGCCGCGCAGTCCGCGCTGCCGGCGCAGAGCAGCACTGCTGCGGGGGCGGTGACCTCAGCAGCTGGCGCACACCAAGACAACAGCAAGCACGGCGACGCCCAGTGCGACGCTGATGACGGTGCCGCTGCCGCGCCAATGCCCGTGCCGGTGACGATTCCGATGCAGCCGCAGTCCGCCGATACGGGCGCCGCGACGCTGGCTGCAGTGCTGCAGTGGAGGCAGACCCCGCGCAGCGACTCGAATGAACACAGCGCGACCTCGACTGCGCCCGGCGCGGTGGAGCCGCGCGCCGCTGATACTCCGGCAGCGGTTGGAAATGCTCCGGATGCGGCGCCGGCGTCCGCACCGCTGTGGTCGACTGCGATAGCCAGTGCCGCAGCCGGTGCAACGAGCGCCGCGCCGGCGGCCGTGGAGGCGCCTGCAAGGCCGTCCGCGAGCCACGGCGTCGTCGCCAGCGTGTCCGTTCCGCCCGGCAAGCCCGTTGCAGCGCGCGATGCCCATTCTCCTGGCGCAACGATCGATGCGCCACTATTGTCGCGCGGCGCCGCCGATGTCGCGGCCGGCTCCTTGAGCATGGCGGCGGCACTGCGTGCCGCGAGCGCGAACAATCCTTTGCCGAGCGAACGCGCGGTGGCCGTCCCGGTGCACGACCGTCACTGGCCGGCCGCCGTGGCCACGCAGGTGCTGATCCTCAGCAACGACAAGCTGCAGGCCGCCACGCTGCGGCTGTCGCCTGAACACCTGGGGCCGGTGGAAGTGCGCATCGACATGCAGGATGCCAACGTCAACGTCAACTTCACCGCCGTGCATGCCGACACGCGAGCCGCGCTCGAGCAGGCGTTGCCGGAGCTGCGCGCCGTGCTCGCCGGCGCCGGGCTGACGCTCGGCCAGGCTACCGTGCAGCAGCAAACGCGACATGAGTCACAGATTCCGAACGCGCCGCCACGCAACGGCGTCGCCGCCGCCGAGACAACGATCGATGCGCCGGCCGCGCGGCTGCGCACGCTGGGCATCATCGATGAATACGCCTGAACAACGCCGGAAATCCGTCTGGCATAGCGCTTGCTGTGTACAACCTTGAGTCACCTTGCAATGGGATGGAGTGAACATGTCCGCTGAAGAGAAATCGGGCGCCGGGGCACCGGCCAAGAAGAAGAGCGCCATGCCGCTGATCATCATTGCCGTGCTGGTACTGGCCGCCGGCGGCGGTGCGGCGTGGAAATTCACGCGACCCAAGGCCGCGGCCCCGGGCAAGCCGGCGGCGGAAGCCTCGTCCGCCAAGGCCGCGGCGATCTACTACAAGTTCGATCCGGCCTTCGTCGTCAACTTCGGCAGCGAAGGCAACTCACGCTACCTGCAGATCACGCTCGAGGCGATGAGCCGCGACCAGGCGGTCATCGACGCGATCAAGAACAACGAGCCCGCGATCCGCAACGACCTGGTGCTGCTGTATTCCGCGCAGCAACCCGAGGCGCTGCTGGCGCCCGAAGGCAAGGAAAAGCTGCGCGCTGCGACGCTTGAGGCGGTCCGCAAGACGATCGCCGCCGAAGGCACCAAGCCCGAAGCCGTCGAAGCGGTTTACTTCACCAGTTTCGTCATCCAATAACACCAGTCGAGCCACGCATGAACGCACCCAACGCTGAAGCCGCTGTCCAGGCCGCCCCGGTCAACGAACTGCAGGCCGGCGCGCCGGCCGCCGCTGCCGGCGGTGACATCAATCTCGACGTCGTGCTCGATATCCCGGTCACCTTGTCGATGGAAGTGGGCCGCAGCCGCATCAGCATCCGCAACCTGCTGCAGCTCAACCAGGGCTCGGTCGTGGAGCTGGAGCGCACGACTGGCGAACCGCTCGACGTGTTCGTGAACGGCACGCTGGTCGCCCACGGCGAAGTGGTCGTCATCAACGAGAAATTCGGTATCCGGCTCACGGATGTGATCAGCCCCGCCGAGCGCATCCGCAAGCTCAAGTAGGCGTGAAGCCCAGCCGCGTCGGGATCCCGGCGCTTTCGGCTGGCACAGCGATTGCACCGTACCCGGCATGCAATCGCGAACCACGACAAGACGAATCATCCGCCATGCAGGCCCGATACTGCTGACGCTGCTCCTCGGCGTCGCATCGCAGGCCGCCAGCGCCGCCGCCTTTGCGGCCCCGACACAGATTGCCGCGCCGAGCGCCGGCTTCAGCGTCATGCGCATGGTGCTCGCGCTGATCCTGGTGCTGGCGGCGGTGTACGCGGCGGCCGCGCTGCTGCGCCGCGTGCGTGTCATGGGCCCGGCGGGCACAGCGGAGCTGCAGGTCGTCTCGCAGGTCGCGCTCGGCGCGCGTGAACGCGCCGTGCTGCTGCGCGCCGGCAGCCAGCAACTGCTGGTCGGCGTCGCGCCGGGCAGCGTGCGGCTGCTGTGCACGCTGGCCGAATCCGTTACGCCGCCGGCCGAGACACCCGCCGCGCCCGCCAAGCCGAATTTCCGCGACCTGCTGCGCCGGAGCCTCGGGCGATGAACAAGCGCATCGCGTGGCTGCTGCTGGCGCTGCTGCCGCTGGCCCTGGTCAGCGGCGTGGCCGACGCCGCGGCCGCCACGACGCCGCTCGCCGCGCCCGGCATTCCCGCCTTCGCCGTGCACAGCGGCAACGGCGGCCAGACCTATACGCTGACGATCCAGCTGCTCGCGCTGATGACCGCGATCACGCTGCTGCCCGCGGCGCTGCTGCTGATGACCGCGTTCACGCGCATCATCATCGTGCTGGCGATCCTGCGCCAGGCGATCGGCGCCGGGCAGGCGCCGCCGAACCAGGTGCTGGTGGGGCTCGCACTGTTCCTGACGCTGTTCGTCATGTCGCCGGTCATCGACAAGATCCATGTCGATGCGGTGACTCCGTACATGGCCGGCACGATCGACACGACCACCGCGCTCGAACGCGGCGCCGCGCCGTTGAAGACCTTCATGCTGGAGCAGACGCGCGAGAGCGACATCGCCGCCTTCGTGCGCATCGCCGGCGGCAAGGGCTACGACTCGCCGCAGGACGTGCCGCTGACGGTCCTGGTTCCAGCGTTCATGACCAGTGAGTTGAAGACCGCATTTCAGATAGGGTTTCTGCTATTCATCCCGTTCGTCATCATCGACCTGGTGGTGGCGAGCGTGCTGATGTCGATGGGCATGATGATGCTCTCGCCGGTGCTGATCTCGCTGCCGTTCAAGATCATGCTGTTCGTGCTGGTCGATGGCTGGACGCTGGTCATGGGCTCGCTCGCCGCCAGCTTCTATCACTAGGACAAGGAAGACCATGACACCGGAATCCGTCATGACGATCGGCCAGCACGCGCTGGAGATGACGATGCTGCTGGCTGCACCGCTCCTGCTCGTGGCGCTCGCCGTGGGCCTGCTGGTCGGCATCTTCCAGGCGGCCACGCAGATCAACGAGATGACGCTGTCGTTCATCCCGAAGCTGGTCGCGATCGCCGTCGCGCTGATGGTCGCGGGGCCCTGGATGTTGCGCGAGCTGATCGGCTACACGCGCGGCCTGATCGAAAGCATTCCCTCGCTGGTCGGCTAGGTCGGCCTCGCGCGCGGCTCGCCACGGCGCCCCGATGATCAACGTCGACATCAGCCAACTGCAGCACTGGATCGGCGCGCTGTTCTGGCCGTTCGTGCGCATCGGCGCCTGCCTGATGGTCGCGCCGGTATTTGGCGCCAGCTATGTACCGCGGCGGCTGCGCATCGTGTTCGCGGCCGCCATCACGATCCCGCTGGCGCCGCTGTTGCCGGCGGTGCCCGACGTGGCGCTGCTGTCGGCCGACGGCGTGGTCATCACCATCCAGCAGGTGCTGATCGGCGCGGCGCTCGGCTTCGCGCTGCAACTGGTGTTCGACGCGCTGACGCTCGGCGGCCAGCTGCTCGCCAACGGCATGGGGCTCGGCTTTGCGTTCAACCAGGATCCACTGCGCGGCGTGACGACGCCCGCGCTCGGCCAGCTCTACACCGTGCTCGGCACGCTGGTGTTCCTCGCGCTCGATGGGCACATCGCGCTGATCAACACGCTGGCCGACAGCTTCCACGGCCTGCCGGTCGGCGCCAATGGCATCGACGCGTTGCGCGCCCGCGCGCTGGCCGACTGGGGCGGCATGCTGTTCCTCGGTGGCCTGCGCGTTGCGCTGCCGGGAATGACCGCGCTGCTGGTCATCAACCTGGCCTTCGGCGTGATGAGCCGCGCGGCGCCGGCGCTGAACCTGTTCGCAGTGGGCCTGCCGGTCACGCTGTTGTTTGGCCTCGCGATCGTGACGTTCTCGATGCCGACGCTCGGCAGCGCGTTCACGGCGCTGCTGACCGACGCCTTTGACTTCATGCGCGCGCTGAGCGCGCCGCAGTAGGGTTGCCGCCGTGAACGAAGCCGACAACCGCGACCGCACCGAAAGCCCGACACAGAAGCGGATCGACGATGCGCGCAAGCGCGGCCAGGTACCGCGCTCGCGCGATCTCGGTGCCGCGGCGGTCACGCTGGCCGGCGGACTCGGGCTCTACAGCCTGGGCGGCCTGCTCGGCGGCCGCCTGCTATCGATGATGCGCAGCGGCCTGGAGCTCAGTGCGTCGCAATCCCTCGGCGCTGACAGCATGCAGCAGGCGCTGGGCACCAGTGCGCTGGCCGGCGCGCAGGCCGCGGCGCCGCTGCTGGGCTTGCTGCTGGCGGCGGCGGTGCTCGCACCGCTGGCGATCGGCGGCTGGAATTTCAGCGCCACGGCGCTGGTGCCGCAATGGGACCGGCTCGATCCGTTCAATGGGCTCAAGCGCGTGTTCTCGCTGCGCGGCGTGCTGGAGTTGCTGAAATCGCTGGCGCGCTTCGGCGTCGTGGCGCTGGTTGCGGTGCTGGTGCTGCGTCATCAGTTCCGCGTGTTCTCCTCGCTCAGCATGGAACCGACGCACGCGGCAATCGGCCATGCGTTGAGGCTCGCCGGTTCGGCGTTGATCTTCTTCGGCGGCGCGCTCGCGTTCATCGCCGCGATCGACGTGCCACTGGCGCTGTGGCAGCACTATCGCTCGCTGCGCATGACGCGTCAGGAGATCCGCGAGGAATTGCGCGATACCGAGGGCAGCCCCGAACTGCGCGGCCGCATCCGGCGCGTGCAGCAGGAGATGGCCAGCCGCCGCATGATGGCCGCCGTGCCCACGGCCGACGTGGTCGTCACGAACCCGACCCACTACGCGGTCGCACTGCGCTACGACGAGGCGCGCATGCGCGCGCCGATCGTCGTGGCCAAGGGCGCCGACCTCGTCGCGCAGCGCATCCGCGAGCTGGCGGCCGAACACAAGGTGCCGCTGGTCGAGGCCCCGCCGCTGGCGCGCGCGCTGCACAAGACCTGCGAATTGGGTGATGAGATTCCGGCGCGCCTTTACGCCGTCGTGGCGCAGGTGCTCACGTATGTGTACCAGCTGCGCACCGCGCGGCGCACCGGTGCCGAGCCGCCCACTCCGCCGGTCATCGACGCGCCCGAAACGCCCGAACTGTGACGCAGGTCGCGCTTGCCGGCCGCTGGACGCGCCGGTAAGCCGACGCTTCCAGCCCGGCACGGGTCTTGCTCCAGAGCAGGGGCATGACCGAATTGGCCCTCAATCCCGGCAACCCAGGCCTGACCCTGCTGAACTCGCTGCGCCGCGGCGCCGGTGCGCCGTTCATGCTGCTGTCGATCCTGGCGATGATCGTGCTGCCATTGCCGCCGCTCGCGCTCGACATCCTGTTCACGTTCAACATCGCGCTCTCGGTGCTGGTGGCGATGGCGGTCGTCAACGTGGCGCGGCCGCTCGACTTCGCGATCTTCCCGACCGTGCTGCTGCTCGCCACCCTGCTGCGGCTGGCGCTCAACGTCGCCTCGACGCGCGTGGTGCTGATGCACGGGCACGAGGGCACGGCCGCGGCCGGGCGCGTCATCGAGGCCTTCGGCAAGTTCGTCGTCGGCGGCAACTATGCGGTCGGCATCGTCGTGTTCGCGATATTGACCATCATCAACTTCGTCGTCGTGACCAAGGGCGCGGGCCGCATCTCGGAAGTCAGCGCGCGCTTCACCCTCGATTCGATGCCCGGCAAGCAGATGGCGATCGACGCCGACCTCAATGCCGGCCTGATCAACCAGGAGCAGGCGCGCGAGCGCCGCGCCGAGGTGCGGGCCGAAGCGGATTTCTACGGTTCGATGGACGGCGCCAGCAAGTTCGTGCGCGGCGATGCCACCGCCGGCATCATGATCCTCGTCATCAACATCGTCGGCGGCCTCGCGATCGGCACGCTGAGCCACGGCTTGAATTTCAGCGACGCGGCGCGCGTGTACACGCTGCTGACCATCGGCGACGGCCTCGTCGCGCAGATCCCGGCGCTGCTGCTGTCGACCGCGGTCGCGATCATCGTGACGCGCATGTCGCGTGCGCAGGACCTCGGCGGCGAACTGGCCACGCAGGTGTTCCGCCAGCCACGGAGCCTGGCGGTCGCCGCGGCGATCCTCGGCGTCATGGGCTTGATCCCGGGCATGCCGAACATGGCCTTCCTGATGTTCGCGGTGCTGCTGGGCGCAGCCGCATGGCTGCTGAAGCAGCGCGCGCAGGCCGCGGCCGCGGCTGCCGCTGCGCCCGCTGCGCCAGTCGCCACCAGCAACGAACCGCGCGACCTGTCGTGGGATGACGTGCAGAGCGCCGACCTGATCGGCCTCGAAGTGGGTTTCAGGCTGGTGTCGCTGGTCGACAAGAACAACGGCGGCGAACTGTTGGCGCGCATCCGCGGCGTGCGCCGCAAGCTGTCGCAGGAACTCGGCTTCCTCGTGCAGGCCGTGCACATCCGCGACAACCTCGAGCTCTCGCCCAACGCGTATCGGGTGAGTTTGGCCGGCGTGGCAGTCGGCGATGGCGTCGTCTATCCCGATCGCGAACTGGCGATCAACCCGGGACGGGTGTTCGGCAAGCCGCCAGGCATCGAGACGCGCGATCCGGCTTTCGGCATGGAGGCGATCTGGATCGAGCCGCAGGCGCGCGAACAGGCGCAGATGTTCGGCTACACGGTCGTCGACGCCAGCACCGTCATCGCCACGCACCTGAGCCACGTGATCCAGATGCATGCGCACGAATTGTTGGGGCACGATGAAGCGCAGCAGCTGCTCAACGGGCTGGCGAAGACATCGCCGCGCCTGGTCGAGGACCTGGTGCCGAAGATCCTGCCGCTCAGCGTCGTGGTGCGCGTGCTGCAGGGGTTGCTCGCCGAACGCGTGCCGATCCGGAATATCCGCACCATCATCGAGACGCTCGCCGAGCACGCGCCGCGCACGCAGGATCCGGCCGTGCTGCAGGCACAGGCACGCATCGCGCTGTCGCGCCAGATCGTGCAGGACATCGCCGGCACGGGGAGCGAGCTGCCGGTGGTCACGCTCGAGCCCGACCTCGAGCAACTGCTGCAGAATTCCATGGCCTCGGGCGGGGCCGCGAATGCCGCGCTCGAACCCGGGCTGGCCGAACGGCTGGCGACGCGCTTGGCCGAATCGGCGCAGCGCCAGGAAGCCGCCGGCGAACCGGCCGTGCTGATGGTCGCGCCGCCGCTGCGCGCGACGCTGGCGCGTTTCGCGCGCGCCAGCGTGCCGGCGATGCACGTGCTGGCCTGGAACGAGATTCCCGACAACCGGCGCGTGCGGCTCGTGGCCGCGGTCGGCCGCTGAACACTCCCTGCACATCACCACCGGCAAGCAGACCATGAAGATCAAACAATTCCTCGGGGCGGACATGCGCGATGCGCTGCGGCAGATCCGCGCGGAACTGGGCGCGGATGCGGTCATTCTCTCGACACGCAGCGTGGGGCAGGGCGTCGAGGTCAGCGCCGCTTGTGACGCGGATGTGCCCACGCCGGCGGCCGTTGCGACGACCGCATCTCCGGTAGCGATTGCTGCGAACGACGCGGCTTCCGCCGCCGCGCAGGTCCCGGCAAGCATTGCCGCGTTCCCGGCGATCAGCGCCGCCGACCAATTGTCGATGAGCGAGGAACTGCGCACGCTCCGCCAGCTGCTCGAGCGCCAGCTCGCGGCTTTTGCCTGGAACGACTACACGCGCCGCGAACCGCTGCGCGCCCGGGCGCTTTCCGAACTGACCGGGCTCGGCGTGGCACGCGATGTCGCCATGCAGGTGGCCGACGCATTACCCACCAATCTCGATGCCGAGACCGCGCAGCAAGCGCATCTGGTGCTGCTCTCGCAGCGCATTGCGGTCTGCGAGCCGCCGGAAGCGAGCGGCGGAGCGGTAGCCTTGCTCGGCGCCGCCGGTTCCGGCAAGACCACGATGCTCGCCAAGCTGGCACTGCGCTGGCTGCTCGAACATGGCAACGATGGCTTGTCGATCGTTACGATCGACGATGAACACATCGGCGCTGGCGAACAGGCGCGTTCGCTCGGACGGCTGCTGGGCGTGCCAAGTTTCCGCTTTGCCAACGGCGCCGAATTTGCCGCCGCGGCCGGGCGCTTTGCCAGCCAGGAATTCGTACTGATCGATACACCGGCGCTGGGCGCCGATGTCGCGGCGGCTGCGGAGCTGCGCGCCGCGCTCGCCAGCGCGCCGCTGCCGCTGCGGCGTCTGCTGCTGCTCCCGGCCAGTGCGCAAACCGGGGTGCTCAACGAACTGCTGCGCCGCGCCGCACCGCTGGCGCCCGATTGTTGCGCAGTGACGCGTTGCGACGAGGCCGCGACGCTGGGTGGCGTGATTTCAACGCTGCTGCGCAGCGGCTTGCCCGTTGCGTACCTGAGCGATGGGCCACGCATACCGGAGGACTTGCGGCCGGCCCGCGGCCACCAGCTGGTGGCGCGCGCGGTGGAGTTGACGCGCGCTTCCGGCGCGAGCGTCGACCCGGAATTACTGGCGCAGCAATTCGGAGGGCAGCTCAATGCAGCGGCCTGAGCTCGTGGGCAAACAGTTCGTCAAGGGCGCCGTGCAGGTGATCGCCGTGACCGGTGGCAAGGGCGGCACCGGCAAGACGACGGTGGCCGTCAACCTGGCCACGGCGCTGGCGCAGGCCGGCCGCCGCGTACTGCTGCTCGATGGCGACCTGGGCCTGGCCAGCGTCGATGTGCTGCTCGGCCTGACGCCCACGCATACGCTCGAACAGGTCGTCAGCGGGGAAGTGCGGCTCGAGGAAATCGTGCTGCGCACTGCCGACGGCCTCAACGTGATTCCGGCCGCTTCCGGCGTCGCGCGCATGGCGCGGCTCGGCGCCGCCGAACATGCCGCCATCGTCCGCGCGTTCGCCGCGTTGCCGGGCGAGCATGAGATCCTCGTGATCGACACGGCGCCGGGCCTGCACGCTGCGGTGCTCGATTTCTGCCAGGCCGCGCAACAGCAGCTCATCGTGCTGCGCAACGAGCCGGCTTCACTGACCGATGCCTACGCGCTGATCAAGGTGCTGAGCCGCGAGCGCCACGTGCGGCAGTTTCGCGTGCTGGTCAACATGGCCCGCAATGGCGCCGAGGCACAAAACCTGTTCCTGCGCTTGCAGCGCGTCACCGATCGCTACCTCGACGTGGCCCTCGAGTTCGCCGGCGAGATTCCCGAGGACGGCGACGTGCCGCAGGCGGTGCGCGCGCAGCGGACCGTGCTGGCCGCCTATCCCGGCGGTCCCGCGGCGCGCGCCTACCGGCGCCTCGCGCGGGACGTGCAGCGCTGGACGGCGCCGCAACAGCCGAGCGGCCGGCTGGAGTTCTTCTTCGAGCGATTGTTGGCGCGCCCCGCCGCGCAACTGCAGGTGATCAAATGAACGGCGTACAAGCCTACGCGAGCGCGGCTCCGCAGCCGAATTTCGACGCACTCGTGCGCCAGCATGCGGACCTCGTCAAGCGCATCGCCTACCACCTTGCCGGGCGCCTGCCGCCGCAGGTCGAGGTCGATGACCTGGTGCAATCCGGCATGATCGGCTTGCTCGAGGCGGCGCAGAATTTCATGGCCGGCCGCGGCGCCAGTTTCGAGACCTACGCCGGCATCCGCATCCGCGGCGCGATGCTCGACGCCCTGCGCAAGCTCGACTGGGCGCCGCGCTCCGTGCACCGCAAGGCGCGCGCGGCGGCGGCGGCGATGCGCGACGTCGAGGCGCGCACCGGGCGCGAGGCGAGCGACGCCGACGTGGCCGCGCAGCTCGGCGTGCCACTCGAGCAGTACCACGGCATCCTGCAGGACGCGCTCGGTTGCCAGCTGCTGCGTCTCAACGACAGCGACGATGGCGAGGATTCGACGCTCGACCGGCTGCCGCACGACGGACCCGATCCGCAGGGCGAGACACTCGAGGAGGCGCGCCGCCAGGCGGTCACGACGGCCATCAGTGCGCTGCCGGAACGCGAGCGGCTGGTGCTGTCGCTGTACTACGAACAGGAGCTGAACCTGAAGGAAATCGGCGCGGTGCTCAAGGTCACCGAGTCACGCGCCTGCCAGCTGCATGGCCAGGCGCTGGTGCGCCTGAAATCGCAACTGACCGAGTGGCGCGGCTGAGCCGGGCGCACGAACGATCGTGGACATACTCAGCATCATCGGAGTCCTGCTCGCCGGCACGGCGATCCTGGCCGGCGCCGTGCTCAAGGGCGCGGGCCTGCACGCGTTGCTGTCGTGGGCGGCGTTCATGATCGTCATGGTCGGCACGCTCGCGGCGATCTGCGTGCAGACGCCGGCGGACGTGATGCGGCGCGCGCTGGTCATGCTGCCGTGGGTGTTCCGGCCGCCGGCGCGCACGCCCGAGGCGCAGATCCGCAAGCTGGTCGAATGGAGCGGGATCTCGCGCAAGCAGGGCCTGCTCGGGCTCGAGCCGGTGCTCGGGCGCGAGACCGATCCGTTCCTGCGCCGCGGCCTGCAACTCGTGGTCGATGGCAATTCTCCCGACGCGATCCGCGCGACGCTCGAAGTCGACATGCAGGTACGCGAATCGGCCGACCTGCGCGCCGCGCGCGTGTTCGAAGGCATGGGCGTGTACGCGCCGACGCTCGGCATCATCGGCGCGGTGCTCGGCCTGATGGCGGTCATGCAGCACCTGGCCGACCCGAGTGAGCTCGGGCACGGCATCGCGGCGGCATTCACCGCCACGGTGTACGGCATCGGCCTCGCCAACCTGTTGTTCCTGCCGATGTCCAACAAGCTGAAGGTGGCCGTGCACGCGCACGCGCACGTGCACGCGATGCTGATCGAAGGCCTGGTCGGCATCGCGCAGGGCGACAATCCGCGCGGCATCGACAACCGGCTGCGCAGCTACCTGGAGTAGCCGCGATGCCACGCCGCCGCACGCATCTGGAGCACGAGAACCACGAGGCCTGGGCCATTCCCTACGGCGACCTGATGACGCTGCTGCTGGCCTTCTTCGTCGTCATGTACGCCATCTCGTCGGTGAACTCCGGCAAGTACCGCGTGCTGTCGGATGCCCTGTCGGCCGAATTCCGCGGCACGCCGCGCGCGCCGCAACCCATCCAGGTCGGCGACCTGCCGCAGAACGTCAGCGAGCAGATGCCGATCACCGAAATGAACCGCATGTTCACCGCCGGCATGCCGGCGCACATGCTGATGCCGCTGCCGCAGGCGCGCGGCTCGGTGCGCGACGGGCAGCGCACGGCGGGTTCGATCGATCCGCGCGATCCGGCCAACGCCGCGCTGATCGAGGCGGAGGCCGCGCGCCAGAAGGAGCTGGCCGGCGTCGAGGCCGACGTCAGCGGCGTGCTCGCCAACCTGATCAAGAACAACCTGGTGCAGGTGCACAAGCAGGGCGATTCGGTGCAGGTGCAGATCAGCGCCGACATCCTGTTCGCGAGCGGTGTTGCCGAGCCGGCGCCGGCCGCATTGCCGGTGCTGCAGCGCCTGGCCGATTCGCTCAAGCCCTGGCCCAACGCCGTGCGCGTCGAGGGGCACACCGACGACGTGCCGATCCGCTCGGCGGTCTTCCATTCGAACTGGGAGCTGTCGGCCGCGCGGGCCGGCAGCGTGGTGCGATTGTTCAGCGAGCGCGGCGTGGATCCGCAGCGGCTCGCCGTGGTCGGCTACGGCCAGTACCGGCCGCTGCAATCCAACGACACCGCCGCGGGGCGCAATGCCAACCGCCGCGTGGTCGTCATCATCCTCGGGCGCGGCCGCGACGGCGGCTACTCGAGCCCTTGAGTCCATCGAACGAATACGGCTTCATCCTGACCCACATATCATCCGGAGAATCCCATGCTGAATCTTCACGCGCTGCACCTGAACCCGCACCTGCACCCCGACTGGACGCTGATCCTGAGCGCGGCGCTGCCCGCCAGCCTGCTGGCATTGGCGCTGGCGGTGTTCGTGCTGGGCTACTCGTTGCGTCGGGGGCACCGCACACACCGCGCCGAGCTGGCGCGCATCTTCGAGCAGCTCGACCTGCTGCGCTTCGATGCACAGCAGGATGCGGCGGCAGCGACCGTGGCGACGGCGCCGCGTGAAGCGAACGCCGATGCGGCGGCCGACAGCGCGCTGCTCGCGGCCGTCATGGCGCGCGAACCGCAGCTGCTGGGCGGGACCGGCGACTACTACGCCGCCGCGCAGCTCGCCGCGCGTGGCAGCAGCGCAGCCGAGATCGCCAACCGTTGCGGCATCGTCAACGGCGAGGCGCGCGTGCTGGTCGCGCTGCAGCAGGCGCGCTCGCGGCGCACCGAGCACTGAGCGGTGGCGTTGATCCTCAGTCGTTGCAGACCAGGAACTGGATGCGCACGTTGAGGTTCTCGTAAGAGCCCGGGCTGACCGCCAGCCACAACTGCACCGTGCCATCATCGGCGGGCGCCACGTTGCGCACCGCGATCGACGCGGCGCCGATGAACGGGAAATCGGCCGGCCCGCGCTGCGGTGCGCCCAACTCGGTGACCGTGACGAACACGCCGCTGTGGCGATCGACGCCGCCGGCCGCGTCGATGT
>JAFEDW010000002.1 GCA_018241455.1 Pseudomonadota bacterium
GCCGGCGCCGACCAGCGGCACCAGCAGCTGCTCGATGCGCTGCACGTAGCTGTCCTCGATGCGCTGCGCGGCGGCGAACTGCTCGGTCTGCAGCGCGGATTCGGCGGAAGTCGGCGACGACAGCAGCCGCCCCTGTTGGTCGACGACCGTCACCTGGTCAGCCGACAGATCCGGAATGCTGGACGCGACGAGGTGGATGATCGCCTGCACCTGTTCGGCCTCGAGCCGTCCGCCCGGCCGCAACTGCAGGAACACCGAAGCGCTGACCGGATGGCGGTCGCGCACGAACGCCGACTGCTGCGTGATCGCGAGATGGATGCGCGCCGCCGCGACGCTGCGCAGGCTGGAAATCGTGCGCGCCAGTTCGGTCTCGAGCGCGTACTGGTAGCGCGCGTTCTCCATGAACTGGCTGACGCCGATGCCGGAATCCTTGTTGATCAGGTCGAGACCGCTGCTGCTACCTTCCGGCAAGCCCTGCGCCGCGAGCTTGAGCCGCGCGGCGTGCACGTCCTCGGCCGGCACCATGACGGCGCCGGTGTCGTCGCTCAGCTTGTACTTGATGCCCGCGGTCTGCAGCGCCTGCACCACCTGGCTGGCGTCATTGGCCTCGAGGTTGCCGTACAGCAGGCTCCAGTTCGGTCCCTGCCACCACAGCATGACGGCCACGCCGGCAGCCACCGCCGCGGCGATGCCCACCAGCAACAGCAGCGGGCGCGGGTTGAAGCCCGCGGCACGCGCGACGACGACGGCAGATTCATTGGCCATGGGTGCCACTCACTTGATTCGGGGCTAGATCGGCATGTTCATGATGTCCTGGTACACGGTGACCAGGCGGTTACGGACTTCAGTCAGCGCGCGGAACGACACCGACGCCTTCTGCGTTTCGAGCATGACCTGCGCCAGGTCGACGCCACTGGCGCCACGCTCGTAGGCATCGGCCAACGTCGCCGCGCTCTGTTGGCTGGCGTTCACGGCATCGATGCCCTGCTTCAGCAACTGGCCGAAGGCCGGCGGATTCACGCCGGCGGCGCCGGCGATGCCGCCGGTCGCGGCGGCGCCGGGCGCGGTCGGGGCGATCGGCCGTGCAAGGCCGGTGCCCAGGGAAGAGAAACTGCGGATCTGCGCCAACACCTGGTCGATCTGCATCTGGCTCATGCTGCACTCCACACGGCAGACAGGTTGACGCCGGCGGCGCGCATGCGCGCCAGCTTGTAGCGCAAGGTGCGCGGACTGATGCCGAGGCGTTCCGCCATGCGCTCGCGGCTGCCGTGGTCGCGGCGCAGCGCTTCGAGGATCAATTCGTATTCGGTCGCCGCCAGCGCGCCGGCGAGATCGGCGCCGGCGGCGCGCGGCCGCGGCGCGGCTGCGGTTTCGGGCGGCGCGTTCGCTGCCGCATGGACGGCCGCGGCCGGCACGGCAGGATCGGCGACGCCGAGCTGTTCGAACGAGATATGCTCCGCGCAGATCACCGCGCCCTCGCACAGCACCAGCGCGCGCTGCATGACGTTGTCGAGTTCGCGCACGTTGCCCGGCCAGTCATGCGCCAGCAGCCGCTGGCCGGCGGCGGCATCGAGCGCCGGGATGCGCTCGCCCGCGCGGCAGTGGCTGGCCAGCAGGCGCATCGCCAGCGGCAGCACGTCGGCGCGCCGGCCGCGGAGCGGCGTCAGCGCCAGCGGAAAAACGTTCAGTCGGTAGTACAGGTCCTCGCGAAAGCGGCCGGCGGCGACATCCTCGCGCAGCCGGCGATTGGTGGTGGCCAGCACGCGCACGTCGAGCGCCAGCGGCAGGCGCGCGCCGAGCCGCTCGACCTCGTGCTCCTGCAGCACGCGCAGCAACTTGGCCTGCAGCGAGAGCGGCATTTCCGAAATCTCATCCAGCAGCAGCGTGCCACCCTGCGCCTGTTCGAACTTGCCGGCGTGCGCGGCGTGCGCGCCGGTGAAGGCGCCCCGCTCCCAGCCGAACAGCATCGCTTCCAGCATGTGCTCCGGGATCGCCGCGCAGTTGACCGCGACGAATTCGCCATGACGGCGCTGCGAATGCCGGTGCATGTAGCGCGCGATGACTTCCTTGCCGGTGCCGGATTCACCGGTGATCAGCACCGTGCACTCGCTCGCCGCGACGCGCCGTGCCAGGCCCAGCAGTTGCACCGACAGCGCGTCGCAGGCCACCGGATCGGCGCCATCGCTGCAACGTGTGTCGCTGGCGGTCGCGCCGTGGCAGCTCGTCTGCGGGCGGGTCTCGGTTGGGGTCGGCATCGCTTCCTCGGCGGCTGTGTGGATCAGTCCTGCTGGAAAGAAAGCAATTTGCGTGCCGGGCCGTTTAGTGTGAGCTGTGTCTCAGCGGCAGGCACTTGCCGCCGGTCGCGCGGCTGCCGGCCGTCAAGTTCCCGTCGCGGACAGATCGTTGCCGGCCAGGTCGTACTTGCGCAGCTTCTCGACCAGCGTCGTGCGGCGCAGCCCGAGCAGGCGCGCGGCGTGCGCCACCGTGCCGCCCGCGCTCGCCAACGCCTGCGTGATCAGTCGACGCTCGAGGTTTTCGAGATAGGCTCGCAGGTCGAGTCCACCGGGCGGCAAGTCTTCGCCGGCGGCAAGCTGCGGCCCCGTGCCGTCGAGTGCGGTCGCGGCCGGTGCGACGTTCTCGAGCAGTTTCAATTCCGCCAGCGGATCGAGGTGTTCAGCGGTCACCACATCGACCGACGGTGCGACGAAACCCACCGGCTGGTAGCGCGCCGGCAGGTCGGCCACCGCGGCCGGACGACCGCCGCACTGAATGGCAAGCCGCTCGAGCAGGTTGGCGAGTTCGCGCACGTTGCCGGGCCAGCGATACTGCTGCAGCGCCGTGTGCGTCTCGGGCAGCAGGCGCACCGGCGCACCGCCGGCGGCCTCGATGCGTGCACCCAATGTCTCGATCAGCAACGGCAGGTCGGCGGCGCGCTCGCGCAATGGCGGCATCTCCACCGGCACGACATTCAGGCGATAGTAAAGGTCTTCGCGGAAGGAGCCTTGCGCGATACGCTCCTCGAGGTTGCGATGCGTCGCGGCGATGATGCGCACGTTGCACTGCTGCGAGCTGCAGCTGCCGACGCGTTCGTACACGCGCTCCTGCAGCACGCGCAGCAGCTTGACCTGCATGACCGGATTCATGTCGCCGATCTCGTCGAGGAAGATCGTGCCGCCTTCGGCCAGTTCGAAACGCCCTTTGCGCGTGTTCAGCGCGCCGGTGAATGCGCCCTTCTCGTGGCCGAACAGTTCACTCTCGAGCAGTTCGCTCGGAATCGCGCCGCAGTTGATCGGCACGAACGGCCGATTGCGGCGCGGCGAGCATTCATGGATGGCGCGCGCGACGACTTCCTTGCCGGTGCCGGATTCACCGAGGATCAGCACGTTGCTGTCGTACGCGGCCACCTGCTGGATGAGGCGGTTGACGCGCGTGATGGCCGCGGATCGACCCGTGGGCAGGGCTGCCGCCGTGGGCGCCGCCGAATCCTTGTTGGTCATCGAATCTCCCTGGCCAGCCCGCCTCCGGGCGTGGCAGAGAGATTATTCCCGCGTTATGGAAAACACTGCGGATTAGGTCACGTCGCAACCGTGCGACAGCTCACAGATTCAGGACTTGTTGCGGGATTTACGCGAGCCGGCCACCTGCTTGCGGTGCCGCAGGAAGCACAGCTGCTGGATCAGGTCGGCGGCCGGCTGCGGCATCTGCAGGAATTTCGCGCTCATCGCACCCGCCTCGTTGGCAGTGATCTCCGCGTACAGGTCGAGCGTCTGCACCAGCGCGCCGCGCAGCCGGATGTGCAGCAGCCCGACGCCGCCGACGCGCGGCGTCGCACCGCGCGCCTGCCACGACGCGCCGACCGCGTTGAACTGCACCGGCACCGCTTCGATCGCCGGCGCCTGGTTCACCAGCGTGCCGACCATCTGCAGCAGCAGGTTGAGCTTGAAGTCGAGCCGCGCGAGTTCGCTGGCGAGCGGGTGTGAATCCTCGCTCTTGTCACGCAGCGGATGCTCCTCGACGGCGACGCAGGCCTGCAGCAGCAAGACGTTGGCTTCCTCGAGCGCGCCGAGCCGGAAGGAATCGAGCGGCTGCGCCAGCGGCTCCCAGCGCACCGGCAGCACGTCGTGGTAGGCGAGCTCGTTGTGGAGCACGACGGTGTCTACGCCTTCGTACACGGTGTTCTCCTGCGAGGTCGCGGACCGCGCCGTCGTTTCCGGCGACGGCTATTGTACGGAACTGCGGGCGGCGTTGCAGCCCGCCGGTTTCAGGCGCGGCCCACCGCCGGGCGCATCGCGTTCACCTGCGGGCCGATCGCGACCCAGGCGGTGCGGATCTCGGCCAGCAGCGAACTGACTTCGCGGATGTACTCGACGCTGTTGTCGGCGATCGCGCGCAGCAACTGGCGCATCATGTAGTCGTACAGGTCGCTGAGGTTGTGCGCCAGCGGTCCGCCCTGCGCGAGGTTGAGGCTGCCGCGCAGTTCGGTGATGATCGTGATGCAGCTGTGCAGCACCTGCGACTTGCGGGCGATCTCGCCGCGCTCGAGGAAGCCGCGCGCGAGCGCCATGCGGTCGAGCGCGCCGTCCATCAGCATCAGCACCAGCCGATGCGGATCATCGCTGGCGACGCCGCCGTGCGCCGACACGCTCTGGTAGGCGCCGAGCTTCGCATTCCTTTCGTAACCGCTCACCACGCGCTGCTCCCGGCCAAACCCATGTACAGGTTAACGGCCCCGAAGGCGTGAACTTGAGGTGGCGGCCGGCGGCGCCGTGGCGATGGCTACGACCCGATCGGGCCCTGCTTCAGCTGTTCGCCTTGGACTGCACCAGCGGCAGGCTGTTGATGGCCTGCGTCAGGTAGGCCGAGGTGCTTTGCAGCGTCGACAGCAACACGTTGAGCGCCGAATACTGCTGCGTCAGGTTCGCGGTCATCGCATCCATCTGCTTGTTGAGCGCCGCGGTCTGGTCGGTCAGCGCCTTGTTCTGCTTGACCAGCGTCTGGCCACGCGTGTCGATGCTGCCGCCAGTGGCCAATTGCTGCGTCAGTAGCTTGTCGAGCTGCGAGGCGATGCCGGTATCGCCGCTGAACAGCTTGCTGACGGCGCCGAAGTTGCCCGTCAGCGCGGCCTGCAGCTTGCTGGAATCGGCAGCGAGCGAGCCGTCCTTCTGTGTCGTGACGCCGATGCTGGCGAGCGTCGAATAGGTCGCGCTGCTATCGACGGTCTGCAGCACGTGGCGGATCTGCGTCTGCACGCCGGTCAGCAACGGGTCGCCGAGCATCGGGCCGGCGGTATTGCTGGCGGCATCGTAGCTGCCGAGGCTCGCGATCGTGCCCTGCAGCGTGTTGTAGGCCGAGACGAAGCTCTGGATGTTGGCGCTGACCGTGCCGGTGTCGTTGGCGACCGTCAACGTGGCGCCGGCGCCCGTCGACAACCCGGTCAGCGTCAGCGATACGCCGCTGAGCGCGTCGTTCACCGTATTGGTCGCGCTCGTGTAGGCGACGCCGGCGACGCTGAAGGCAGCGTCCTGTGCCGCGGCGTTCTGCGTGTAGTTGCCAGTATTGCCGGTCGCGTAGGTCAGCGCGGCAAGCCCGGTACCCGCGTCGGTCTCGGTGACCGTGATGACATTGGCCGCGCCCGTCTGGTTCGACGAGAGCAGCAGGTGCGCGCCGTCGGTACCCTGGATCACCGTCGCGGTGATGCCGGGATTGTCGCTGGCGGAATTGATCGCCGCGGCCACATCGGCCACGGTGTTGTTGGTCGAATCGAGCGTCAGGCTGAAGCTGTCGCTGCCAAGCTGCAAATTCAGCGTGCCGGTGCCGACGACCGCCGAGCTGTCGCCGGCGAACGCGTTCGACAGCAGCTGCTGCGCGGACGCCAGCGCGGACACCGTGACCGCGTAGTGCCCGGGCACCGAGCCCGACGCCGCGCTGGCGGTGAACACCGCGTTGTCCGAGCTCGTCGCCGTCGCCGCGGCGAACGCGGTCGAGGTGTTGAGCGAGGCCAGCGAGGCCTGGAACACGCTGAGCGCGCTCTTCAGCGTGCCGAGCGCCGAGATCTTGGTCGTGACCGCCGAGGTCTGCGAGGCGATCTGCGCATCCTGGGGCGCGCGCGTCGCCGCCACCAGCTGCGAGACCAGGCTCGAGACGTTGATGACCGAACCACCGGCGCCGCTGGCGTTGGAGCTGGAAGCCACGGATACGGTCGAAGGGTCGCTGGTAGCCATCGGGTCGTGTTCCTAAGCCGTGCGCGTGCTGGCTAGTCGCGCGCCGCGGCGGGCAGCACCACAAAAGCGCTGGGGGCGGAGACCTTGCGGTCTCCGCCCCCAGCCATTGCGGTCTGCTCTTGCCGTCGGCTCATTACGGGAGCTTCTGGAGGAGCGTCAGCACGTTCTGCGGCACCGTGTTGGCCTGGGCGACCATCGCCGTGCCAGCCTGCTGCAGGATCTGCGCCTTGGACAGGTCCGACGTCGCCTGCGCGAAGTTCGTGTCCTGGATCTGGCTGCGCGCGGCGCTCAGGTTCGTCGCCGTCGTGTTGATGCCGGCGATCGCGGCCTGGAAGCGGGTCTGGTAGGCGCCGAGCTGCGCACCCGAGGCCACCACCTGCTGCAGCGCCGCGTCGACCTGCGCCAGCACCAGGTTGGCAGTATCGACCGAGGTCACATCGGCGCTGTCGAGGAAGTTGCCCGCCGTCGTCACGGTGTTGCCGGTCGCGGCCGAGAGGCCGAAATCGGCGGCCGTCGCGGCCGTACCGGTGTTGTTGGCACCGGCAGCCAAGGCGAACGTACCGGCAACCGTCTGGCTGGTGGTGCTGTTCAGCACGATGCCCGTGCCGCCGGCATTGACCGTGGCGATCAGTCCGCCGTCGGAGCTCGACAGCTGGTTGACGGCAGCGGCGATCGTCTTCAGGTCGGTGGCCGCGTTGCCCGTGATCGTGAACTCGGACGAGTTGTACACGTTGCTGTTGGCATCGGTGTAGCTGAAGGTGTACTTGTCACCCGCCACCCACGCACCGGCCGTCGTGCTCAGCGTGCCGCCGGCATCGCTGTAGAGCTGGCCGAGGTTCGACGCACGCGCGTCGGCAACCGAGCCGACCGAGATCGTCTGGCCGGCGTTGGCGCCGATCTGGAACGTCGCGCCCTGGAAGCTGCCATCGAGCAGGTTCACGCCGTTGAACGAGGCCGACTGGCCCACGTTGCTGATGTCGGCCTTCAGCTGCTGGAACTGCTGGTCGAGGTTGGTACGGTCCTGCGCGCTGTTGGTCGCGTTCAGCGACTGCACGGCCAGGTCGCGCATCGTCTGCAGGTCGCTGATGATTTCCTGCAGCGCGCCCGAAGCGGTCTGCGTCAGCGACACGCCGTCAGCGGCATTGCGCGCGGCCTGGTTCAGGCCGTTGATCTGCGAGGTCATGCCCTGCACGATCGCGTAGCCGGCCGCGTCGTCGGCGGCGGTGTTGATGCGCAGGCCCGAGGACAGCTGCGCGAGCGCGGTCGACAGCTTCATGCCCGAATCGGCCAGGTTGTTCTGGGCGTTCAGTGAATTGAGGTTCGTGTTAAGGACGAGTGACATGGTCTATTGCTCCTGAAGTTTTAACTCAGGCGCCGGACACCCGTCCGTCGCGCTGTGGGTACCATCGGTGCGGTCCATACCGCATCCGGTTCAGGGGCTGTATCGGATTGCAGCGGGCGGACTTGATGCCCGAGCCCGGCGAGCCTGCACGAACTGTGACGGATATCACCCGTGCACCTCACAAGTACTTGAACAGCGAGAGCTGGCCGATCTGCGCGAACGAGGCTTGCGCCGCCTGCAGCGCCAGGTACTGCTGGCTGTACAGCGCGGTGGCTGCGACGTAGTTCACATCGCTGAGGTTCGAGATCTGGCCCGCGACCGTGGTGCTCTGCGTGTTGAGCGCAGTGGCGGTCGTACCGATCAGCGACAGTCGCGCGCCGACGTTCGAGGTGACGCGCGACACCTGCGTCAGCGATTGATCGAGCTGCTGCAGCGCGCCGCCCAGCGCCGAGCTGAGCTGCGCATGCGCGGCCGAGCCGTTGCCGGCATTGTTGAGCGCACTGACCAGCCGGTCGAGCGTATCGAAGACGCTTTCGCGGCCGGAGGGCGAGACGGTGAACGAATCACCGGCCGCCGGCGCGCCGCTGATACCGACCTGGATGCCGTTGAAGGCGACCGAGCCGGAGCTGCCGTTGTACGTGCCGGTGACCGGATTTCCCGAGGCATCGAGTACCGGATTGCCGGACCCGTCGGTGACCTGCCAATGCGTCGCGTCGGTGAACGTGATCGTGTACTGCCCGGCAACCCAGGCCGACTTGTCGGTGACGCTGCCGGTGTCGACCACGCCGGTGCCGGTGTTGGCCGACGACGCAGCCGTCGTGAACGTGCCGTTGCCGGTCGCGACACCCATGTAGATCGCCGAACCCGGATCGCCCAGCTGCACCGCGGTGCCGCTGTCGAGCTGGATGGTGCGCGCGCCGCCATCGCCGACGTAGCTCATCGCACCGCTCGCGCCGCGAACGAAGGGTTGCGTGCCGGCGGAATAACCGGAGAACAGGTAGTCGCCCTGCTGGTCCTGGCGGTTGGCGATGCCCTGCAGCTGCTGCTCCAGCGACTGGATCTGCGTCGCGATCGCCTTGAAATCGCTGCTGCTGTTGCTGCCGCTGTTGGCTTGCACGACCAGGTCGCGCACCGACTGCAGCGTCGTGGTCGAATCCGACAGCGCCTGCTCCTGCAACGTCAGGCGCGAGTTCGCGCTCTGCCCGTTGGCGACGTACTGCTCGACCTGCGAGTTCGAGTTGGTCAGCTCGAGCAGCTGCACCGCGGCGACCGGGTTGTCGGCCGGCGAATTGATGCTCTTGCCGGTGGCCAGCTGGTTCTGCGTCTTGGCCAGGTTGGCCTGCTCCTGCAGCATCGCGGTGACGGCCGCCTCGTTGAGCATCGATGTCGACATGCGCATGGCGAAGTTCCTCTAGATGGCCTGCATCAACGACTGGAACAGCGTGTCGGCCACCTTGATGACCTGCGCCGCGGCCTGGTAGGCCTGCTGGAACCTGACCAGGTTGGCGGCCTCTTCATCGAGGTTGACGCCGGCCACGCTCTGCTGCGCGGCCTGCGCATTGCTGAGCACGGTCTGCTGCGCGCTCGCGCCGCCCTGCGCCTGGCTGGTCTGCAGGCCGACGGTGCCGACGTAGGCGTTGACCACCGTGGCCAGCGACTGCGTGCCATTGCGCAACACCTTGGAATTCAGCACGTCCGCGAGCTTCAGCGCATTGCGGTTGTCGCCCGTGCCGTTCGCGTTGTCGTTGATCGAGAAGCTGTCGCCCGCGGCCGGCGTGCCATTCAGCGTGACGCTGAAGCCGTTGAAGCTGATCGGCGTTCCGGAGGTGTAGGTGCCGGACGTGCTCTGGCCGTTCGAGCCGGTGATCGTGTATGCGCTGGCGCTGGTGAAGGTCAGCGTGTAATTGGCCCGCACCCACGCCGACATCACCGGCACCGTGCCGTCGTCGATCGTGGCACCGCCGGTATTCGACGCTGCCGCCGAGGTCACCAGCGGTGCGGCCGCGGCTACCTTGGAAGGATCGGAAGTCAGCAGGTTCAGGCCCAGCACCGCCTGGTTGGTGGGTTGGATGAGAAAGCGATCGCCGGCGTTGGCGCTGCCGCTGACGGTCAACGTCAAGCCGCCGCCCGTCAACGTCAGCGGGCCGCTGCCCGAAGCCGTGAGGCTCGTGGTGGCGCCGCTGGCGGTATCGATCAGGCTCCAGTTGCTGCCGTTGTAATCCAGGTAGTAGTCGCTAGCGGTGAGGCCGCCCAGGTCGGATGGATTGCCGGTGACGCTGGCCGTGATGGCGGCCGTCACGCTCGCGCTGCCGCCGTTCAGGTTGCTTGGCAACACCCGCGGTCCACCGACGCTGAGCAACGCGGTGCCCGCCGCGCCGTTCTGGTCGAGACCGGCTTCGTTCTGCGCATTGACCAGGGTGGCCAGCGTCACGGCGGCCTGGCCCAGCGCGTTGTGCGCAGGGTCGAGCATCTGCTGCTTGAACTGCAACAGCCCGCCGACGGTGCCGCCGTTCAGCGATGGCGTGATGTCGACCTTGCCGTTCGAGTTGGTCATGAAGACTTCAAGCTGATTGGCGCCGAACTGATCGGAGCCGGTCGTCAGCGTGGCGGCGTTGACACCCACCACCAGTGGCTGGCCATTGCCGACGAACACGCTGACCGTGCCGTCGCTCTGGTTGACGGTGTTGACGCCGATGTGCTGCGAGAGCTGTGCGACGAGCTGGTCGCGCTGGTCGAGCAGGTCGTTGGGCGTCTGCTGGCTCTGGCTGCGCGAGGCGAGGATCTGCTGGTTCACGGTCGCGATGCTGCTCGCCAGCGTGGAAATGCTGCCGGTCTCCGCATTGAGCTGCGCGGCGACCTGCGAATCGAGCTGGCCGAGGCTGCTGGAAAAGCTCTTGAACTGGCTGATCAGCGTCTGCGCCTGGTTCAGCACCGCCTGGCGCGTCGTGCTCTGCGAGGGCGAATTCGCCATCGTCTGCAACGCCTGGCTGAAGGCCTGCAGGCTGGCTGAAAGACCGGTGGACGAATCCGCGAACAGGTTGTTGATGTTACCCGCCAGCGTGCCGACGGTATTGAGCTGGTTGTAGCTGCCGTTGGCGCTCAACACTTGTGAGCTGAGAAAACTGTCGTAGGCGCGCGTGATGCCGGCCACGGTCACGCCGTTCCCGATCCACCCGTTGGCGGTCGCCTCGGCCGGATTGGTCATCAGGTTGACGCTCTGGCGGCTGTAGCCCGGCGTCGTGGCATTCGAAATGTTGTGACTGATCGTGCTGAGCGCCTTCTGGAACGCCAGCAAGCCGGTCACGCCGGTTGACAACATGTCACCCATCAGCCCACACCTTCAATCATGCGATTTCCCCGACTGGGGTTGACGGCTGGCCGGCCGCCAGCTTGAGTTGTCGATCAGCGACACCGGCCCGCAGCGCGCGCACCTGGCCGGCCGTGGTGGCGAGCTTTTCGACATAAGCGGGATCGGTCGCGTAGCCGCCGCGCTGCAAGCCGGTGGCGAAGGCCTTCACGTCCTCGCCGGTGCCGAGCGCATGCCGGTAGCGCGGACTGCCCTGCAGCAGGTTCACATAATCCTGTACGCCCTGCCCGACCGAGCCGTAACCGCGGAATGGCTGCCGCTGTACTTGCGCGCTGCCGTCGTGGTACTCGACCGTCCGCGCGCTGACCGACTGGCCCTGCCAGTGCTCGCCGCCCTTGACGCCGAAGTAATTGAAACTCGTGTTGTCGCCGGTGCCGCCGGGCAGGTGTTGGCCCCAACCCGTTTCGAGCGCCGCCTGTGCGATCAACGCATCGGCCGGCACGCCCAGGATCCTGGCGGCCTGCGCCGCGTAGGGTTCGATCTGCTGCACGAAGCGCGATTGCACCGACGTGCTCACCACCGAGTTGGCGGCGGTCGGCGGTGGCGGCGCGCTCGTCGCCTGCGCGGGTTGTGTCGCCGCGGGCTTCACGCCGCTCTTGGTCAGCTGCTGCACCAGCATGTCGGCGAGGCCGATCCCCTTGCCCTGCGAAAGCTGTAGTGCCAGCTGCTGGTCGAACATGTCCTGGTAGAACTGCGTCTGCTCGCTGTCGCCCATGCTGTCCGCGAGCTTCGCTTCGCGCATTGACTTGAGCAGCATGCTCGTCAGCAGGCTCTCGAACTGGCGCGCGGCCTGGCGGATCGCCTGCGGGTCGTCCGCCTTGGCGCTCTTCTTCAACGCATCGAGGCCGTTGAAGTCGGCGTAGTAGCCCGGACCAACCGCAGCAGTGCTCATGTGCGCAACCCGTGGCCTTCAGATGACGATCAGCTGCGCGTGCAGCGCGCCGGCCTGTTGCAGCGCTTCGAGGATGGCCACGAGATCGCCCGGCGCCGCGCCGACCTGGTTCACGGCGCGCACGATCTCGTCGAGATCGACGCCGGCGTTGAACAGGAACATGCGCGCATCGCTGGGCTGCGAGATCGTGATTTCCGAGCGCGGCACTGAAACGGTGCTGCCGGAGGAGAAGGCCTTGGGCTGGCTGACGTCGGTGCGTTCGGTGATCGTCACCGACAGCGAGCCGTGCGCCACCGCCGCCGGCATGACGCGCACGTGCGAGCCGATGACGACCGTGCCGGTGCGCGAATTGACGATGACGCGGGCCGGCGCATCGCCGGGCTCGACCTCGAGTTCCTGCAGCGTGCCGACGAAGGCGACGCGCGCGGCCGGATCTACCGGGCCCTTGACGCGCACGGTCACCGCATCGAGCGCCTGCGCGGTGCCGTCGCCCAGCAGCTTGTCGACCGCCGCGCTGAGGCGCGCGGCGGTGGTGAAATCCGGCGTGTTGAGATTCAGCATGACGAAGCCATCGTTGCCGAAATGCGTGCCGACCTCGCGTTCGACCGTCGCGCCGTTGGGCACGCGGCCGCTGCTCGGCACGTTGACGCTGACGCGCGAGCCGTCCTTGCCGGAGATGCCGAAACCACTGACGACCATGCTGCCCTGGGCCATCGCGTACACCTCACCGTCGGCGCCACGCAACGGCGTCATCAACAACGCACCGCCGCGCAGGCTGCTGGCGTTGCCGATCGAGGCCACGGTCACATCGATCGTCTGGCCGGGCTTTGCGAAGGCCGGCAGGTCGGCCGTGACGGTGACCGCCGCGACGTTCTTGAGCTGCGGATTCACGTTCGGCGGTATCGTCACGCCGAACTTCGCCAGCATGTTGACGATGCTCTGCACCGTGAACGGCGCCTGCGTGGTCTGGTCGCCGGTGCCATCAAGGCCGACGACCAGGCCGTAGCCGACCAGCTGGTTGCTGCGCACGCCGGCCACGGTGGCGAGGTCCTTGACGCGCTCGGCGTGCGCAACGCCGCAGGCCACAAGCGTGCCGATCAACAGCGCGGCCAGGCCTTGCATTCGCGGACGATTCTGCTGTGTGCTCATGTGGGTTCCAGGCCGCCTCAGAACGGCATCCATTTGGAGTCGAAGAACCGCGCCAGCCAGCCCTTCGAGTTGCTGTCGTTGAGTGCGCCCTTCGAGCCGTAGGCGATGGTCGCGTCCGCGACCCTGCTCGACGAGACGGTGTTGTCCGGGCCGATGTCGACCGGCCGCACGATGCCCTCGATGCGCACGAACTCGCGCCCCTGGTTGATCGTGATCCATTTCTGCCCGCGCACCAGCAGGTTGCCGTTGGCGAGCCGCTTCGCGACCGTCACCGAGATGTCGCCGGTCAGCTGGTTGCTCTGCTTGCTGTTGCCTTCGCCATCGAAGCTCGAGGCATCGCTGAGCGAATTGCTGAGCAGGTTGCGGCCTTTCGCCGTCACCGCGCCGCCGAGCAGCGTCGGCGCCGCCATGTCGGCGCTGGTGCTCTTCTTGGTCGTCGTGATCGCGGACTTGGAGGCATCGGTCCTTTCATCGAGCGTGATCGTCAGCACGTCGCCGACGCGGTGCGCGACGGAATTCTCGAACAGCGGCACGTCGTGGCCGCTCTGGTAGATCGCGCCGTTGCCGGCATCGGCCACCGGCACTTCTTCCGGCAGCGTGGCGGCGAAGGATTCATCCGGATGTGGCGCCGTGCGGCAGCCGCCGCAGGCCATGAGCGCGGCGACGCAAGTGGCGGCAATGGCGGCGCCGGTCGTTGCGGGGCGTGGGTGTGCCATCTCCTGTCCTCTAAGCATCATCACAGGTTGCTGCTCAGGTACTGCAGCATCTGGTCGGTGGTCTCGATCGCCTTCGTGTTCATTTCGTAGGCGCGCTGCGTCTCGATCATGTTGACCATTTCCTCGACGACGTTGACGTTCGAGCTCTCGACCGAACCCTGCTGCAGCGTGCCGAGGCCGTTCTGGCCGGGATTGGAAGTCTGCGCGGTGCCGCTGGACGCGGACTCGGTCAGCAGGTTCTCGCCGCGCGGCTGGAGTCCGGCCGGATTGACGAAGTCGGCGAGCTGGATCGATCCGACCGTGGTCGGCGCCGACTGGCCCGCCAGCTGCACGCTGACCGTGCCATCGTTGCCGATGGTCACGCTCTGCGCGCCCTGCGGAATGGTGATCGCCGGCTGCAGCGTGTAGCCGCTCGAGGTGACCAGCTGGCCACTCTGGTTGAGCTGGAAATCGCCGGCGCGCGTATAGCCGAGCGTGCCGTCGGGCAGCAGCACCTGGAAGAAGCCGCGGCCGTTGATCGCGAGGTCCATCGCGTTGCCGGTCTGGCTCAGGTTGCCCTGCGTGTAGGTCTTTTCCGTCGCGACGACGCGCACGCCGGTGCCGAGCTCGAGGCCGCTCGCGGCCTGCGTGTTCTGCGAGGTGGCGGCTCCGACCTGCGTGACGTTCTGGTACAGCAGGTCCTCGAACACGGCGCGGCTCTTCTTGAAGCCGGTCGTGTTGACGTTGGCGAGGTTGTTGGACACGACCGCCATGCGCGTCTGCTGTGCGTCGAGTCCGGTCTTGGCGGCCCAGAGTGCTGGATTCATGGCTTCAGGTTCCTGTCGTGGATTAACTGGTCTGCAGGAGCTTGGCGCTCGTGGCCGCGGTCTCTTCGGCCGTGTGGATGGCCTTGACCTGCAGGTCGTAGTTGCGCGCCAGCTCGATCATGTTGGTCATGGTCTCGGCGATGTTGACGTTGCTCGATTCGAGCGTGCCGTTGACCACGCGCACGCCGGCGTCGGCGCTGGCCGGCGCGCCGGAGGCAAGGCGGAACAGTCCGTCGGCCCCGCGCACCAGCTCGTTCGCCGGTGGATTGACCAGCTTGAGGCGGCCGACGGTCGAGATCGTCTTCGCCTCCTGGCCGAGCGGCACGACCGAGATCGATCCGTCGCCGCCGATCATCAGCGAGGCGTGCGGCGGCACGGCCACCGGACCTGAATCGCCGAGCACCGGATTGCCGTTGGCCGTCGTCAGCACGCCGCTCGGATCGACGCGCAGGTCGCCGGCGCGCGTGTAGGCCTCGGATCCGTCCGGCGCCTGCACCGCGAACCAACCTGCACCCTTGATGGCCACGTCGAGGTCGCGCCCGGTCGATTCGAGTTCGCCGCTGGAACCATCCCAGCCGACCGAACTGTCGGTGGCGTAGGCGCGCGACGGGAGCCCTGCGCCCGTGACATCGCGCGTCTGGAAAGCCGACAGATCGGCGCGAAAACCGGTGGTGCTGGCATTCGCCAGGTTGTGGTTGTTCGCGGTCTGGGCACGCAAGGCTTCCTTTGCGCCTTCCATGGCCACGTAGACGAGACGATCCATCGCGGTTGCTCCTTACGGCTGCGCTGCTACGGGCGGATGTTGATGATCGTCTGCGTGATCTGGTTTTCGGTCGAGATCATCTGCGCATTCGCCTGGAAGGCGCGCTGTGCCGTGATCATGTTGACCAGCTGTGCGGTGATGTCGACGTTGGAGGCCTCGAGCGAACCGGACTGCAGCAGGCCGAATCCGGAGGCTCCGGCCGGGCCGTACAGCGCCGCACCCGAGGCGAAGGTCTGCACCCAGTTCGTGTTGCCGACCTGCTGCAGGCCCTGCTGGTCGGCGAAGTTCGCCAGCGCGACCTGGCCGAGCGAGTTCGCGCGGCCGTTGGTGTAGTTGGCCTGCACGATGCCGCTGGAATCGACCGAGATGCCGGCCAGCTTGCCGGTGGTGAAGCCGTCCTGCGTGATCGAGGTGACGCCGAAGGTGTCGCCGTACTGCGTGGTCTTGCTCAGGTCGAAGGCCACGTTCATCGGCGCCGCGCCGGTCGTCGTCGGCGTGTAGGTGCCGAAGTCGATCGCCGCGGTGTTGGTGCCGCCGGCGGTGTCGGTCACGGCGCTGAGCAGGCCGCTCGAGTTGTAGGTCAGTTGCACCGGCGTGGCATTGACCTGCTGCGCATCGACGTACTCGTAGGCGTCCCAGGTGTTGAACCCGGTGTTGACGAAATACATGCTGGCCGTGTGCGCCGCGCCGAGCGAGTCGTACACCGTCAGTGAGGTCGACTGGTTGAAGCTGGTCGAATCCGTCGGCGTGAACGCGGTCGCGGGCGGCGTCGCGTTCGACGGCAGGTTGTAGACCAGCTGTGCCGTCGTGCTGGCCTTCGGCGCGCTGTCGCCGGTGACGAGCTGCAGGTCGGCGAGCGAAGTCGTATTGAACCCGCCGGTCGGCGTCGGCGTGAACACCTGCAGGCGCTGCCCGGCGGCATTGACGATGTAGCCGTTGCCGTCGGTCTGGAACGAGCCGGCGCGCGTGTACTGCAGCGCGCCCGCGCTGCTGACGACGAAGAAGCCCCCACCGCTGATCGCGAGGTCGAGGTTGTTGCCGGTCGAGGTGATGTTGCCCTGCGTGAATTTCTGTGCCACCTGCTGGATCTTCACGCCGTTGCCGGTCTGCGTGTTGCTGGTGCCCTGCGGCGAGACCGCGAACAGTTCGGCGAACTGCGAGGCCGAGGACTTGAAGCCCGTGGTCGCCGAGTTCGCGATGTTGTTCGCGGTCACGTTGAGGTCGTTCTGTGCCGCGTCGATGCCGCTGAGCGCGATGCCAAATGCCATGGGAATACTCCTGTGGGAAAGTTCAGCTGATCTGCTTGACGTTGCTGAGCGCAATCGGGCCCAGTTCCGGTGTATTGAGCGTCACGCCGCCGCCGGACGGATCGAGCGTCACGCTCGTGACCGTGCCATTGAGCAGTGTCGTGGCCGCCTGCGTGCTGCCGTTGACGATCGCACTGACGCCGACGTGGTAGGTGCCGCTCGGCGCGGCCGAGCCGCTGTCGGTGGTGCCGTCCCAGCTGAAAGGCTGGAGCCCCGCGCCGGGCGATGCCGTGATGTGCCGCACGACGGCACCCGCGGCATCGGTGATCGTCAACGTGATGCTGCTCGCGCCGTCGGGCACCTGCACGGCGCCGCTGAGCGGCGCTCCGGCCACGTAGCTGGCCGTGCCTGTGGCGGTGAGGATGCCGTGGCCCACCAGCGAAGCGCTCGACAGCGCCTGCGACGACAGGAGCGATGAGGACAAGTTGTCCATGGTCGTGTTCATCGAGGTGATGCCCGACACGGTGCTGAGCTGCGCCAGCTGCGACAGGAACTCGTTGCTGTCGGTCGGGTTCAGCGGATCCTGGTTCTTCAGCTGCGCGGTCATCAGCGTCAGGAAATCGGCCGGCGTCAGCGCGCCGATGCCCGTGCTGCTCTTGGAGGCGCTCGCCGGCAGCACCGTGGACTGTGCATTCGATACGGGAGTCGTGCTCATGGTTCAGTGCGCTCCGTTACTGGCCGAGTTTCAGCGTGGCGAGCATCAGGTCGCGCGTCGTGCTCAGCACTTCGACGTTGTTCTGGTAGGAACGCGACGCCGAGATCATGTCGGTCATCTCCTCGACCACGTTGACGCTCGGCGCGTACACGTAGCCCTGCGCATCGGCGAGCGGATTGCCCGGGTCGTAGCGTGTCTCGGGCGCGGCCTTGCTCTCGGCGATACCGGCCACGCCGACGCCGGCGCTGGCGGGCTCATTGGCGCTGCCGACCAGCGCACGGAACACCGGGTGCCGCGCACGGTACACGCCCTGCGGGCTGCTGCTGACGCTGTCGGCATTGGCGAGGTTGCTGGCCACGGTGTTGAGGCGCACCGACTGCGCGCTCATGCCCGAACCGGCGATATCGAAGATCTTGAAACTGGACATGGCGAATGATCCTTGGCGGGGGCCGGTCGGTTTACTGTCCGGTGATCGCGGTCATCAGGGACCGCAGCTTGCCGCCGAGCAGCGTCAGCGTGGCCTGGTAGCGCACGCTGTTCTCGGCGAACGCGGCCTGCTCGAGCTGCTCGTCGACGGTATTGCCGTCGAGCGCGGGCGCCATCGGCACGCGATAGAGAAGAGCGGGATCATTGCTCGCGGCGATCGCATTGCCCGGCTGGTGCGCGCTGTTCGTCGCGCGCAGCGCCAGCGGACCGCCGGCGTTGCCGCCGGCGCCGGCCGCATTGGCCAGCGCGGCCTTGAAATCCAGGTCACGCGCCTTGTAGTTCGGCGTATCGACGTTCGCGATGTTCGCGGCCAGCAGCTGCGTACGCCGCGATTCGAGCGTCAGTGCCTGCGCGTGTACACCCAGGAAATTGTCGATGCTGTTGGCCATGCTGCCTCCGCAAATCCGTACCTGTCGGTGCGAAGGGAGCAAGTCCTGTGCCACGCGCCCTGTCGTGCGCGCAGTCGGCGCCGGCGTGCGACGCAGTTCTCAGTTGGATGGCCACGAGGCGCGCGCGGCGGCAGGAACTTGCCGCGTGCCGGCAACGGCGCGCCGCGGCGCGCCAGCGCGGGCGCCGCTGGATGGCGTATCGGTCGGCAGCGGCAGTTCTTGAGCGTCAGCGTTCCGACGCTCGCGCCACTGGCACGCGCCTTGCTCCGCTATCGCCGGAATCCACGTGGAGATCGTCCGTGCACCACCTGAACAGCAAAGTCCTGCATCGCTTCGCCGCCACGGCCGTGGCGCTGCTGGCGCTCAAGCCGCTGCATGCGGCCGCGCCCGCGATGGCCGCCGCGGCCTATCAACCACCGGCTTCGATCGTCAAGGCCGCCGAACTCGCCGTGCACGCCGCGGCCGGCAGCGGCACCACGAACCTGATCGCGACGGCCGACGCACCCGATCCGCGATTGCAGCTCGCCGCCTGCGCCGCCCCGCTCCGCACCGGCATCGCCGGCGATGGGCAACTGCGCGAACACACGACGGTCGCCGTACGCTGCGAATCGTCCACGCCCTGGACCCTATACATAGGTGTCACGCTCTCGACGGCCGCGCCGGTGCTGGTGGCGCAGCACGCGCTGGCGCGCGACGCCGTGCCGACGGCCGCCGATTTCACCACGGTCGTGCGCCATCTGCCCGGACTGTCGAGCCGCTATGTCAGCGACCCCGCACAGCTCGCCGGCCAGAGATTGCGCCGCCCGGTGGCGATGGGCGAGGCGCTCGATGTCGACGCACTGTCGACTGCGGTCGTCGTGCACCGTGGGCAGCAGTTGACGCTGCTCGCGCATACCGCCGGCATGGACGTGCGCGTCACCGTCATCGCACTGATGGATGGCAGGCCCGATGAGCGCATCCGCGTGCAGAATCCGGCCTCGCAACGCGTGGTCGAGGCCACCGTTCGCAGTGCACAGTATGCCGAAGTGACGTTATGACAGACCGCGCCCTCAAGTTGCGCCGACCGCGGCCGTTACAGCAGGCGTGAGACAAGGAGAGTAGCCGTGCCCATGAACGTGAAGGGAACCGACGCCAGCGCCGTTGACTCGGGCAGCAGCCGCGTGGTCGAACCCGTACGCGGCAGCGCGCCGATAGCGCCTGCCAGCACCGCCGCCGCCGGCGCGGGGCAGGCTGACAGCCTGAGCATTTCGGGCTCGGCGCGGAGCCTGGCGAATTTGCAGTCGATCATTGCCGGCACGCCCGACATCAATGGCGAGCGGGTCGCGCGCGTGTCGAAGTCCATCGAGTCCGGACAGTACACCGTCAACGCGGCCCGCATTGCCGACCGCATGCTGCAGCTCGAGCGCGACCTGGGCGCCGCCACCCGCCAGACGCCACGCTGAAGCCGATGGGCATCCAGCCCGAACACATCCGATCGCACCTCGAGCGCGTGCTGGGCGAAGAAGCGCTGCTGCTCGCTGAACTCGAGCAGGTGCTGGGCGCCGAAGCCGCGGTCGTGCGCGGCGAAGATCCGGGTGCCATCGAGAACATCGGCGCCAACCGCCATCGTTGCGTCGCCCGGCTGACGCAGCTCGATGGCGAACGCGCCAGCGCCTGCCGCATGCTTTCCTTCGGCACCGGACGCGAGGCTTTCGAACGCCTGCTCGCCTGGTGCGATCCGGCGCAAACGCTGCGCCCGCGCTGGCAATCGAACCTGGCCTGCGCTCACCGCTGCAAGGACCTGAACGACCGCAATGGCGCCGTCGTCATGGCGCGCATGGGCCAGGTGCAGCAACGCCTGGCCACGCTGCGCGGCGCTGCACCGGGACCGGTGTACTCGCGGCCCGGCAGCCGCTTCGAGGGCGTCGCGCCGCGCACTCTCGGCCAGGCCTGATCCCCGCCGCGAAAGAACTTCGCAATCCTGCGCACCGCGGCTTTAGGCTAAGATTCCGCCCGTGTTCTGCCACGCCGGAAATCCATCGTGCCTGACCTGCTGAACGCCGCACTGCTCGGCATCATCGAAGGCCTCACCGAATTCCTGCCGGTCTCCAGCACCGGGCACCTGCTGATCGCCGAACACTGGCTCGGCCCTCGCTCCGAATTGTTCAACGTCGCAATCCAGGCGGGCGCGATCCTCGCCTCGCTGCTCGTATTCTGGCCGCGGTTGCAGAAACTGGTGGTGGGATTGGGCGAGCGCGACAATCGCGATTACCTCGCCAAGCTCACCTTCGCCTTCGCCATCACGTCGGCCGGCGGGCTCATCGCGAAGAAGGCCGGGCTCGAGCTGCCGCAGACGGTCGCGCCGGTGGCCGGCGCGCTGATCCTCGGCGGCGTGTGGATGATGCTGGTCGAGTGGCTCGTGGCCGGCCGAGCCGAGCACAACGACGTCACGTGGAAGGTGGCGTTCTGGGTCGGCGCCTGCCAGATCCTGGCCGCGGTTTTTCCGGGCACCTCGCGCTCCGCCGCGACGATCTTTGCCGCGATGCTGGCGGGACTGACGGCGCGCCCCGCGGCCACCGAGTTTGCCTTCCTCGTGGGCATACCGACGATGTTCGCGGCGACGGGCTACGAATTCCTGAAGGCGCATCAGGGCGGCGCCCAGGCCGCGCCCGAGGATTGGCCGGCCTTCATCGTGGCGTTCGTCGTATCGGCGGTGGTGGCCTTCATCGCGGTCAAGTGGCTGCTGCGTTATGTACAGACGCATCGCTTCACCGCGTTCGCCTGGTATCGAATCGCCGCAGGCATTGCGCTGCTCGCGCTGGTGCGCTGAACCCGCTGTCAACCGGCGCGCGCCAGCGCCGTTGTCCGATCCATCTGCCCACTGCCAGATGGAGTCGAACATGTCTTCAATCAGCGACAGAGAGAATGCCCATCCGGGGCGCGGCGTTCGTTCGCGCCTGATTGCGCTGGCCGCCACGCTGGCCACTGCGCTGCTCACGGCCTGCGGCGGCGGCTCGGGCGACAGCTCGATCGCGCCGGCCAGCGAAACCGGCGCGGCCATGATCACGCTGCAGGACGCGGCGGGTGATTTCCAGAGCTACACCGTCGACGTCGTTTCACTCAAGCTCACCAAGGCCAATGGCGCCACGGTTGAAACGGTGCCGGCCACGACGCGCGTCGATTTCGAACAGCTCGTCGATCTGTCGGAGCTGATCAGCGCCGGCCAGATTCCTTCCGGCGAATACGTCGGCGCAACGATCACGCTCGACTACGGCAACGCCAGCATCATCGCCGAGGACGCCAACGGCGGCAGCGAAGTGCTGACGCCGCTCGACGTGAACGGCAATCCGCTCACCGGCACGCTCGACCTGACGGTGCAACTCGACAACCGCCATCACCTGTTCATCTCGCGTGCCCGCACCGCGCGGCTGGCCTTCGACTTCAACCTGGCCGCCTCGAACTCGGTCGACGTGGCGAACGCGACCGTCACGGTTTCGCCGATGATCCAGGCGACCGTGGTACCGCCGGCCGATCTCGCCGTGCGCGTGCGCGGCACGCTGGTCTCGGCCGACACGAGCGCCAACACCTACACCGTCAACGTGCGTCCCTTCGAGCTCGGCTCCGGCGCAACCGGCCAGGTGGTGGTGCACACGACCGACACGACGAAATACGAGATCGACGGCACCGCCTACACCGGCGCCGCCGGGCTCGCAGCGCTGGCGGCCGAACCCGCCGCCACGATCACCGCGGCCTTCGGCCTGCTGTCGACCAGCGACTTCAGCTTCACGGCGAAGCGCGTGTACGCCGGCACCAGCGTCGAGAGCAACATGACCGACCGCGTGCGCGGCGTCGTCACGGCGCGCAACGGCAACCTGCTCACGGTGCGCGGCGCGACGCTCGATCGGCGCGCCGGTGGCTTCGAGTTCCTGCGCGGCGATGTCACCGTCAGCGTCGCCGACGCCACGCACGTGACCGAGGAAGGCGCAACCGGCAACTTCGGCATCGGTGATATCTCGGTCGGCCAGCGCATCTGGGCGACGGGCACGGCCACGATCGACGACACGACGAGCACGGCCACGTTCGATGCCACCGCGGGGCATGTACGCCTCGAGATCACGCCGATGTGGGGCCTGGTGACCGGCACGGTTTCCAGTCCGCTGACGCTCGACCTGCGCGCCATCGACGGCCACAATCCGGCGATCTTCAACTTCGCCGGCACCGGCGCCACTGCGGCCAGTGATGCGAGCGCCGCCGCCTACGTCGCCGACACCGGCACGCTCGACCTGTCCGGCCTTGCGGTCGGCGCGCCGGCGCGCGTATTCGGTTTCCCGGTGCCGTTCGGCACCGCCACGGGCGTCGACTTCAACGCGCAGACGCTGGAGTCGTACAGCCAGGTCAGGAACCTGCTGTTCCTCGACTGGAGCGGCGGCGGATCAGCCAACGCCTTCCCGGGCCTGATGGCCAACAGCACCGCGCTCGACCTCAGCCTCGACGCGGTGGGCCGCGTGCACTTCATCCAGACCGGGCCGCTGCACGTGGACCTGCTCTCGCTCGCGTCGGCGCCGCAGATCGTCGGCGACGCGATGGCCACCAACACCGCCTACGTAGTCGGGCACGCGCACGCGCGCCACGTCGAGAATTACCAGGCCTTTGGTGATTTCATCGCGGCGCTGGCCGGCGACCTCGGCGGCACGCAGAAGGTGCTGGGTGTCGTCGCGAACGGCTCGTACGACGCCAACAGCAACGTATTCACGGCCGACCAGGTGGCGGTGCTGCTGAACGACTGAACGATCGGCAATCGGGCGGCTCGGGACGGCCGCCCGCACTGGGCCCGCACCGCAAGGCGCGGGCCCTTTTTTTCCCGGCGGCGCGCGCCCGGCTTCAGAACGCGTAGACGAGGTTGAGCGTCGTCACGGTGTCGGTCTTCTTGCGCGGCGCCGGCGGCTTGGTGTTCATGCGCACGTCCAGCCCGGCCGACAGCGCCAATGCGTTGGTCATCTTGACTTCGAGGCCAGTGAAGTTCGCCAGCAGCGTGTTGTCGGAACCGGATTCGAGATGAAACTTGTCGACCACGTTGGTGGTCGGCGTCAATACGTGCGAATAATCGACGCCGGCCACGGCCACCGCGTCGCCGGACGAGGCGCCGGTCACGTCGTCGCGGATGCGCCGGTAGCCCGCGCCGATCTGGCCGGACAGCTTCGTCTTGTCGGTGTCGCAGAACTTGTAGCCCGCGCCGGTGCTGGCGGTCGCCTGGTAGCTGAAGCCGCTGAAGCGGTCCCGCTCGTAGCGCAGGCCGCCGAACGCAAACGTGCGCTCGTCGATCTTGTAGTCGGACTGCCAGCCGGCCATGAAGCGGTCGGCGCTCTTGACGCCATCGTTGGTGGCACGCAGCGCGGCCATGTCCAGCGCGTGCTTCCAAGGGCCCACTTCCTCGCTCATCGCCAGCTTGAAATTGATGGTGTCGGCCTCGGTGTTGCCGCGCGCGAATACGATGCCGGCCTCGCCCTTGCCCTTCCAATCGGCCTGGGCGGATGCGGCCAGCAGCGCCAGCGCGAGGCCGGCGAGGATCTGTCGATTCAGCGTCATGATTGCTCCGGGAGTAAAGAAGCGCGCGGATTATCCGGACCGTGGCGGCCCGAAACAACCTCAATCTGCCGGAGCCGCCCGCGGCGCGCGGCGGCGGTCGAATTGTGGCGCGCGCGGCTCCACATTGACGCATCATTGGCCCTTCTCAAGTTCCCGACGCAGGCCTCCCGTGCTCAAAGGCAGTGACCAGAGAATCGCCAGCCACCCCGTGGATCCGTTGTTCATCGACCGCTGGTCTTCGCGGGCGATGTCGGGCGAACACCTGAGCGAAGCGGAATTGATGACGCTGTTCGAGGCGGCACGCTGGGCGCCGTCGTGCGGAAATTTCCAACCGTGGCGCTTTCTCTATGCGCGCCGCGACACGGATTTCTGGCCGGCCTTCCTCGACCTGTTGAGTGCCGGCAATCGCGCCTGGGCGGAACGCGCCGGCGCGCTGGTGCTGGTCATCTCGCGCACGCACTACGACGGCGACGGGCGCGCCTGCGTGACGCACTCGTACGATGCCGGCGCGGCCTGGCAGAACCTCGCGCTACAGGCCTGGATCAGCGGCCTGGTGGTGCATGGCATCGCCGGCTTCGATGCCGAGCGTGCGCGCCGTGTGCTGCGCGTGCCGGCCGCATACGCGATCGAGGCGATGATCGTGCTCGGCAAGCGCGGCGATCCTGCCTCGCTCCCCGAATCGCTGCGCAAGCGCGAGCAACCGAACGATCGGCGGCCGCTGGCGCAGACCGTGTGCGAAGGGCCGTTCGCGCTGTAGCGCCGGCGACTGTATCGCCCGTGTCCGCGGCTAATGGCCCGTGCGCGCGCCGTTGCCGCGCTGCGCGAGCAGCACGACCACGCCCAGCACCGCCATCGCCCACACGATCACCGGGCTCGAAGGCAGGTCGGTCAGCGCCGAAACCACCAGGCCCACGGCGTAACTGGCCGCCGCCAGGCCATAGCCGATCGCGAGCTGGCGTTTCGCCGCGTGGCGATAGGTCGCGATCGCCGGCACGATCAGCGTCGTGAACACGAGGTAGACGCCGACCAGCTGCACCGACACCGTCACCGTGACGGCAAACAACACGTAGAACCCGACCCGCCCGAGCCGCTCGCGCCAGCGGAACCAGGCGATGAGCACCAGCGCGGTGAGCACGGCGGCACGCAGCAGCTGCGCGGGCGTGACCCACAGGATCTGGCCGGCGAGCAGGTCCTTCAGGTCCTCGCCGCCATGCGGATCGTTCGCCAGCAGCAGGATCTGCGCGGTCGAGGCGAGCACGAACAGCACGCCGATCAACGCCTCCTGGATTTCCGGTCGCTTGCGCTCGGTCCAGGTCAGCAACAATGCCGCGAGCAGCGCGGCAGTGACCGCGGCAACCTGCGTGACCGCGCCCTGCAGTTCGAGCCCGAAGTAATGCGCGGAGATCACGCCGACGCCGGCCACCTGCGCGATCGCCAGGTCGATGAACACGATGCCGCGCGCGAGCACCTGCTGGCCGAGCGGCACATGCGTCGCGAGCACGATCAGGCCGGCCAGCAGCGCCGGCCACAGGATGCTGAAGTTCTCGGCAAGAGCGTTCATTTCGTGACTCCGGTCAGGCGGTTGATCGTATCGTCGAAGAGCTTGAACAGGTCGGAGGCGCCGGGCGTGCCGCCGACCGAATACGGCAGCAGCACCACCGGCACATGGATGCGCTCCGACAGCCAGTCGACCGCCTTCGAATCGTTATAGGCATTGCGCAGGATCATCTTTGGCGGCGCGGCGCTCAATTTCGTCACCAGCTCGGCCAGGTAGCTGCTGCTCGGCGGCACGCCGGGCTTCGGCT
>JAFEDW010000300.1 GCA_018241455.1 Pseudomonadota bacterium
GCAGGAATTCGGTATATACCGCCCGATCGATCTAACCAAGGTAAAAGTCGACGAATTCAGGCCAGACCTGCTCGACATCGTGAAGAAGAACGCCACTTACGAAGGCAAGTTGTACGCCCTGCCCTACGTCTGGGGCACCGAAGGCCTGCTGGTCAATTCGAAGCAGGCAAAAATCAGCGACTATCTCGACCTGTGCCGGCCGGATCTCAAAGGCAGGACCTCGGTACGCCTGCGGCGGCCGACACTGATGGCCTTTGCGCTCGCCCTCGGCAAGGATCCGTTCGCGCTCTACGGCGACACCAAGGCCTACACGGCGCTCATGGACGAAGTCGGCCGCACGCTGATCGCCTGCAAGCCGAATTTCCGCTTCTTCTTCGACAACAAGGACCAGCTCATCAACGGCGTGCGCTCGGGCGAAATCGTCGCCTCGATGATGTGGGACTCGGTCAGCTGGAAACTCAACCGCGAGAATCCGGACCTCAAGTACATCAATCCGAAATCGGGCGCGATCGCCTGGCTCGACACGATGGCGTTGCCGGCACGCGGCCGCAATGAAGCGGGCGCGTACGCCTGGATCAATTTCACCATGCGCCCCGATATCGCCGCCAAGATCGCCAAGTCGATCGGCAATTTCACTGCCTCCGCAGGGGCAGACGCGCTGATGGATCCGCGGCTCAAGGCGCAGTTCGCCGAGAGTTTTCCCGACGGCATGAAGAACATGAAGTGGTATCCGACCATTCCGCCGGGGCTCGAGGAGATCGAGGGCCGCGTGCTCGATCGCATCAAGGCGGCCAATTGACCATGGGCGCAGACCCCGCGGCTGGCGCCACTCCCGATCTCGAAGCGCGCGGCGTCGTCAAACGCTTCGCCGGGCATGTTGCCGTCGACGCCGTTTCGTTCACCGTTGCGCGCGGCAGTTTTTTCTCGATCCTTGGGCCATCGGGCTGCGGCAAGACCACGCTGCTGCGCATGATCGCCGGCTTCATCGCGCCGGACGAGGGCGATATCCTGATTGGCGGGCGCAGCATGGCCGGCGTCGCGCCGAACCGGCGCCCGGTCAACATGGTGTTCCAGCACCTGGCGCTGTTTCCGATGATGAGCGTCGGCGAGAACGTCGCCTTCGGACTCGCGCGCCGCGGCGTGCCGGCGCCCGAGCGCAGGCGCAAGGCCGAGGCGATGCTCGAGCGTGTCGGCCTCGGCGGCGCCGGCGGCAAGCGTGTCGATGAACTGTCGGGTGGACAGCGCCAGCGCGTCGCGATTGCACGGAGCCTGGTGCTCGAACCGACGCTGCTGTTGCTGGATGAGCCGCTGGGCGCGCTCGACCTGAAGCTGCGCGAGCACATGAAGATCGAGCTCAAGCAGCTGCAATCCGCCTTCGGCACGACCTTCGTCTACATCACCCATGACCAATCAGAAGCATTGGTGCTGTCCGATCATGTCGGGGTGATGAACCGCGGCCATTTCGAGCAGCTTGGCACGCCGCAGGAACTCTATTACGCGCCGGCCACGCCGTTCGTGGCCGCGTTCGTCGGCGCCAACAACCGCATCGCCGGCAAGGCCAGCGCCGTCAACGGCGAGCTGGTCGACGTGGTCAGCAGCGCAGGTTGGCCGATACGCGCCCGGCGCAGCGGCACGATTGCCGTCGGCGCGGCGGTCGAGGCCTTCGTGCGGCCGGAAGCCGCAACGATCGGCCGCAACCCGGCTGAGCTGGCGGCGTTGCCAGGCCAGATGGTGCACGCCGGCTATGTCGAGAGCCTGTTGTTCGACGGTGCGAACTCGGCGGTGCTGGTGCGCGAGGTGAACAGCCGCTTCGAATTCCGCATCGCGCTGCCCCAGACCGGACGCTACGCCGACCTCAAGGTGGGCGAGCGCATCTGCTTCAGTTTCGATCCCGAGCGCGCCGTGTGTTTCGCGGCGCCCGCTGCGCATGCTTGAAGCCACGGCGACCAGGACCTGGCAGCGGCGGCTGATGGTCGGCCTGCTGCTGGCGCCGGCGCTGTTGTGGCTGTTCGCGCTGATCGTACTGCCGCACCTCGACCTGGCGCTGCTGTCGTTTCGTGAATCGGTGGCGCCGCGCGAATACCAGGCGAGCCTGGCGCAATACCGCACCTTCTTCACCGAACCGCTTTACTGGCACGTATTCGCGCGCACCGCGATCCTGTCGGCACTCGCGACGGCGCTGACGCTGCTGATCGCCTTTCCGGTCGCGTGGACGATCGCAAAGCTGGCGCGCGGCCGCATGGGCGCGCTGCTGTTCGTCGTCTGCCTGATCCCATTCTGGGTCAGCGAGACGGTGCGCACGCTGGGCTGGATGATCCTGCTGCGCGAGACCGGCGTGTTGCCGGCCTTCCTCGCGCACCTCGGGTTGACGCACGGACCAGTCGAATTGCTGTACCACGACGCGACGATCCTCGTCGGCCTCGTGTACACCTCGCTGCTGTTCATGGTGGTGCCGTTGGTCGGCAGCCTGGAAAGCCTCGACAATTCGCTGATCGAGGCCGCCTATGACCTGGGCAGCAGCGGCTTCGCCATCCTGCGCAAGATCGTCATCCCGCACGCGGCGCCCGGCATCACCGCCGGCTGCATCGTCGTATTCATGCTGACGCTCGGCAATTACCTGACGCCCACGCTGCTCGGCGGCAAGAACTCGCTGTGGTTCACCGAGCAGATCTACACCCAGTTCATCACGCGCTTCAACTGGGAACAGGGCGCGGCCTTCGGTTTCCTGCTGCTGGCGCTGTCGA
>JAFEDW010000301.1 GCA_018241455.1 Pseudomonadota bacterium
GGAGTCGGTGCCGAGTTCGTCGTTGAACAGCGTTCCGGCATCTCGGTGGAATGGGGTCGCTTTCTGTCAGGCGATGGTTATACTGCCGACGCCATCAGCATCGGATATCGGTACCGCTTTTGATCGGCTACGTCTGCATCGGCACCAACGACCTGCGAAGCGCTGCGCGCTTCTACGATGAGTTATTGGCCGTACTCGGCGCGAAGCGCAATGGCGAAACCGAGCGCTATATTTCCTGGGGCCTGACGCCCGATGGCATATCGTTGTTGCTGATCAAGCCCCACAACGGCCAGCCCGCCACCGCCGGCAACGGCAACATGACGGCGCTCGCCGCTAGCTCCACCGCGCAGGTCGATGCCGTGTACAGGAAAGCCATCGCGCTCGGCGGGAAGGACGAAGGCCCGCCCGGTGCGCGCAGCGAGACTTTCTACGCGGCGTTCTTCCGCGATCCGGAAGGCAACAAACTCTCGGCGTACTATTCGCCGCCCTAACAACCGCGCCGGTTACTTTTCCGGGTGCAGGTATTTCGCGTACCACGCGGCCTGGCGCTCGAGCCGGTCCTTCATGAAGCTCGGCCGCGTGAACTCGTGGTACTGGTCGGGATACACGATCAGCTGCGTCGGCACGCCGAGCGTGCGCAGCGCCTGGTACATCTGCTCGCCGCCGGCCACCGGCACGTTGAAATCGAGCGTGCCGCCCATGAACAGCGTCGGCGTGTGGATTCGGTCGGCGTGGAAGAACGGATATGACACCTTCAGCCACAGCGCCTGGTTGCGCCACGGCGGCCCGATCTCGTGGTTGTATTGCATGATGTACTGGTCGGTGCCGTACATCGACAGCTGGTTGGCGCTGCCGGCGCCGCTGTACGCGGCCTTGAATCGGGAATCGGATGCGATCGTGTAATCGGTGAGGATGCCGCCGTAGCTCCAGCCCCCGATGCCGAGTCGTGCCGGGTCAACGATGCCGCTCGCGACCACGGCGTCGACGCCGGCCAATAGATCCTCGACTTCCTTGTGGCCCCAGTCGGCGAAGATCGCCTTGCCGTAGTCGAGGCCGCGGCCGCTCGAGCCGCGGTAGTTGACGCCGAGCACGACGTAACCGAACGCCGCGAACTGCTGCCGCCGGAACTGGTACGCGCCGAAGTCCGAGGAGTGATCGTCCTGGCCGTTCGGCCCGCCGTGGATGATCAGGATCATCGGATACTTGCGGCCGGCGACGTAGCCCGGCGGCTTGACCACCATGCCGTGCACCTCGGTGCCGTCGCGGCTCTTGAAGCGGATGTCCTGCGTCTCGCCGAGCCGCACTTTCGACAGCAGCGAATCGCCGTGCGTCGTCAACCGGTGCGGGCTCGCGCCGTCAAAGGCATACACTTCCGAGGCGGTGTAGTCGGTGGACGCGACCATCGCCAGCCGCTCGCCCGCGGTGCTGATCGACGCCGCAACGATCGGCGTCGGCACCAGGCGCGTGACCTCGCCGCTGGCGAGATCGAGGCGCCCCGGATAGGTCGAGCCGTCGTCTTCGACCAGCAGCGTGGCGGTCTTGCCGTCCGCATCGAGGCGGTAGGCCATCACGGCGCGATCGAGGTTGGCGGTCAGCACGCGCGGCGTGCCGCCGGCGGCCGGAACCATCGCGAGCTTGTCCTGGATGTAGCCGTACAGCTTCGGTTCGAGCCCTTGCGTGTAGGCGATGGACTCGCCATCCGTGCTCCACGCCAGGTGCTGCGCGTTCGGCGCCCACGGCCGCACGAGCTCGCGCGCCGCGGCGCCCGGCCGCGCTTCGATCACGTCGATCGCCATCGTGCCGTCGGGATCGTTGCCCTTCTCGCTCGTGTGCACGAACGCGATACGCTGGCCGTCCGGCGACCACGCCGGCAACGTGTCATTGCCCACCGGGCCGTTCGTCAGCGCGCTCACAGCGCCGGTGGCGACATCGAGCAGATACAGATGTGCGTCGTGGCCGCTGCCGAGATAACCGGTGACATCTTCCTTGAAGTGCATTGCGTCGATGACGATCGGCTTCGGCCGCTTCGCGGCGGCGCTCGTCGACTTGTCGGACGAGCCCTCGGCCTGGTCTGCCGATTTGGATGCGGCAGGCTCGTCGCCGCTTGCTTCCATCGACAGCACGATGCGCTGGCTATCGGGCGACCACTCGTAGCTGCCGATATCGTCGGTAACCTTCGTCAGCGCGCGCGCTTCGCCGCCGCGCCGGTCGAGCAGCATCACCTGGCTGTGTTCCGCGTCGGCCGGCTTCGCCAGATACGTCAGGTAACGCCCGTCGGGGCTCCAATGCGGCGATGCGAGGCTCGATGACGGCGCAACCAGGCGAACCTGCTGCTTGCCGTCCCAGCTCACCATCCACAGCGCGGTCCGCTCCTCGTCCGCCTCGCGATCGTTGGTCGTGACGAGATAGGCGATCCACTGCCCGTCGGGCGAGAGCTGCGCGTCGGTGACGAATTCCATCAGGTAGAAGTCGTCAGGGTTGAGCACGCGCAGTGCGCTGGCGGCATCTCCCGCCCGTGCCTGTGCCGCGCCCAACGCCAATACGGCCGCCAACGCCGCAAACGCCGTGCGGACGCCAGCGAATCTGTTGCTCATCGTCAATCTCCTGGTTGGTTCGCCCCGGATCAGTATCCGGATCTTCCCGGCTTGGCCCAAGTATCCCCTGTGGCGTCGTGATGAGACAACCCGGCGCGGTGGCGTGTCTGCGGACCTGCATTGCGGCAACGCGGGTAGTCCGGC
>JAFEDW010000302.1 GCA_018241455.1 Pseudomonadota bacterium
CCGCGTACCACGTGATCGCCCTCGTCGGCGAGCAGCTCCACCAGCTTGCCGGCAACGCGCGGCGCGATCGGCACGTTGATGACCGGCTCGACCACTCCGGTGGCATAGACCGCCAGCACCGCGGGGCCGCGGTGCGCATGTACGACCTCGACATCCAGCGGCCTGCTGCGCCACCACAGCACGCCGCCCGCCGCTGCCACGGCAAACAGGGGCAGCAGGTAACCGGCCCTGAATTTCCAGTGCATGGGGCGAGTCTACACAGCGGCTGCGCGCCCGGATGTCCGTAGTTTCCGCGATTGGGACGGGTGTGGTCGCGGCGGCGGCATCGTGCCTTGCCGAGCCGGCGGCGGCGCCCCTAGAATTGCGGCCCTCCCGCGCGGGTGTAGTTCAATGGTAGAACTGCAGCTTCCCAAGCTGCTAACGTGGGTTCGATTCCCATCACCCGCTCCACTTCGAACCTGGCGAGAAACCCATGGGCGCAGGCGACACACAGTTCCGCGGCAATATCGCCGCGATCTACGAGCGCTTGCTGGTGCCATTGCTGTTCGAGCCCTATGCGGCCGACCTGGCGTCCCGCGCAACGCGCTTCGCGCCGCGCCGCCTGCTCGAGACCGCGGCTGGCACCGGCGCGGTGACAGCGCGGCTCGCGGCCGCCCTGGATGCGGGCGCACGCATCACGGCGACGGACCTGAATGAGCCCATGCTCGAGGTCGCGCGCGCGCAGCACGCCGACCCGCGCATCAGCTGGCGGCAGGCCGATGCGCAGGCGTTGCCGTTCTCCGACGCGGGCTTCGATGCGGTCGTGTGCCAGTTTGGTGCGATGTTCTTTCCGGACAAGCTGCGGGCTTACCGCGAGGCGCGCCGCGTGCTCGCGCCGGGCGGACATTTCCATTTCAACGTCTGGAACGACATCGCCGACAACGAATTCGCGCAGGAGGTGACCGCGGCGTTGGCGCCGTTGTTCCCGAGCGCGCCGCCCCGGTTCCTGGCGCGCACGCCACACGGCTACCACGATGCCGCCGCCATCCGCACGACACTGGCGGCGGCGGGTTTCGCCCAGTGCACGGTCGATGTGGTCGAGCACATCAGCCGCGCAGCCTCGGCGCGCGATGTCGCGGTGGCCTATTGCCAGGGCACGCCGGTGCGCAACGAGATCGAGCAGCAGGATGGCGCGCGCCTCGAGGAGGCCACGCAGGCCGCGGAGCATGCGCTGCGGTCGCGTTTCGGCAGCGGTACGATCGAGGGGCGAATCAGCGCACTGGTGTTCTGCTGCGCCTAGCAGTTCACCGCGCCGCGGGTGACTTCGTTCAGTGCAGCAGGCGATTGTGCTTCGCCAGCACTTCGCGCAGCTTGGCGTGGTTCAGCGCGCTCACGTGGTGATCGTCGATGCCGGTCATGTCCTCGGCCGCGACCAGCGCGTTGTCGACGGCTTCTTCGGTCGCCTGCACCGTGGCGGCGAACAGCGGATCGAGCGAATCGTTCGCCACCATCTGCAGCCTGGCGAGCGGCGTCGACGTGCTGGCATCGGGATTGGCAGTCGAGAATGCGATGAAGATGTCGCCCGAACCGTTGCCGGCGGTGCTGCCGGCGCGGCCGAGGCCGAGCGCCACGCGCCGGGCGATGCGCTTCAGCTGATGGGGCAACAGCGGCGCGTCGGTCGCGACGACGACGATGATCGAACCGCGCTCCTGGATGTCCGAAGGCACGAACGCGTACGGATCCTCGCCGTAGATTTCCGCCCCGACCGGGATGCCGGCGATGCGCAGGTTCGCGCGCGTGCCGTAATTGCATTGCACGAGCACGCCGAGCGTATAGCCACCGTCCTTCTGGCTGAGCTTGCGCGACGCGGTGCCGATGCCGCCCTTATAGCCGTTGCAGATCATGCCGGTGCCGCCGCCGACGTTGCCTTCCTCCACGGGGCCCGAGCGGGCGCTGTCGAGCGCCTGGAATACGTGCTCGGGCTTGACGTGGAATCCGTTGATGTCATTGAGCCAGCCGTCCCAGGTCTCGGCGACCACCGGCAGCGACCACCACGCTCCGGTGCTGTCGGCAGGGCCGTGCTTGACGCGCCACGCGATGACCGCATCCCGCACCACGCCGACACTGTGGGTATTGGTGATCATCACCGGACCTTCGAGAAAGCCCGACTCCTCGACCCACGTCGTGCCGGTCATTTCGCCGTTGCCGTTTTCCGCGAACCAGCCGGCGAAGCAAAAGCGCTCGATTGACGAGGGCCCGCGCGGCAGGATGGCCGTGACGCCGGTGCGCACCGGTCCTTCGCCCACCTTGAGCTTGCCTTCACCAGAAATCAGGGTCGTTTGCCCAACGAGAACGCCCTCGACGTCGGTGATCGCGTTGAACTTGCCTGGCACGCCCTCGAACGGAATACCCAGGTCACGGGCGCGTGGTCTCGGTGCGGCCGGCGCCGCGCTCGACACCGACGCCGCTGCGCAGAGCGCCGCGAACGCGAGCATCGAAATTGCGGCAGTTCGCAGCATGCCCGGATTATACGGGCACCTCGGTTGGGATGGTACGCCGCGCCGATGCCGGTATGCTTGCCGGATGACACTGCTGACGCTGCTCAACGCCGAGCTGGCCTACGGACTGACGCCGCTGCTCGATGCCGCCCACTGCACCTTCAACGACGGCGAACGCGTCGGGCTGATCGGCCGCAACGGTACCGGCAAATCGACGCTGCTCAACGCGCTCGCCGGGCACGAGGC
>JAFEDW010000303.1 GCA_018241455.1 Pseudomonadota bacterium
CGGCGCAGGAATCACTTGACAGGCCGCGGGCAAACGGGGAGCATTCTTGAAACCGGTTGCAGAAGGCCGGCCGCCTGGGCCAATACACGTAAAAAAAGCCGCATTTCGTGCGTAATTCTCAGCCATGAAGCCCGACAGGTTCAACATCACCGGATTGGCGCTGGCGGTGGCCATCGGCGGCTTCCTGCTGGGTTTCGATGCCAATGTGATCTCCGGCGCCGGACCGTTCATACAGAAGTACTTCGCACTCGACGGCGAAGCCGGCAGCCTGCAATACGGCTGGGCGGTCAGTTGCCTCGGCTGGGGCGCGATGGCGGGCAACCTGTCGGCCGGCGTGCTCAGCGACCGCTACGGCCGGCGCGCCGTGCTGCGCCTGACCGCCGTGTTGTTCCTGGGTTCGGCGCTGCTGGCGGCGACCGCCACCGGCTTCACGCTGTTCGTGCTGGCGCGGATCTGCGGCGGCGTCGCGGTGGGCGCCGCGATCCTGACCGCGCCGGTGTATATCGCCGAGATCGCGCCGGCCGGTCGCCGCGGCAGCCTGGTATCGCTGAACCAGCTGATGATCGTCATCGGCATCTCCGCCTCGTCATTCTCGAATTTCCTGCTGCTCGATTCGGGCGCCGACAATTGGCGCTGGATGCTGGGTGTGCAGGCGTTGCCGGCGCTGCTGTTCCTGCTGATGCTGGGCACCGTGCCCGAAAGCCCGCGCTGGTTGCTCGGCAAGGGACGCGATCCGCAGGCCCTCGACGTGCTCGGCTCGCTCCATGGCAAGGCAGCGGCGCAGCATGAGCTCGCGCAGATCCGCGCCAGCCTCGACGCCGCGCCCACCGCGTCGCGCTGGCGCAGCGTGTTCGGCCGCCGGCTGCGGTTCGTGTTGCTGTTCGCGGTCGGCATTGCGTTCTTCCAGCAGATCACCGGCATTAACGCGATCTTCTATTACCTGCCGACGATTTTCGCGAGCGCCGGCAACGGCCTGTCGTCGGCGTTCGCGCAGGCGGCCGTCGTCGGCCTCGTCAACGTCGGCATGACCTTCGTCGCCATCCGGCTGATCGATCGGCTCGGGCGCCGGCCGCTGTTGATCGTCGGCATATCGGGCATGACCGTCGCGCTGCTGTCGATCGCCTGGGCATTCCACGCGGCGCAGTTCGCGAACGCCGCCCAGCCGGTCGTCAACGCGCCGCTGGTGCTGTGCGCGATCGTCGTCTTCGTCGCCTGCTTCGCTATCTCGCTGGGCCCGGTCATGTGGGTCATGCTGGCGGAGATCTTTCCAAACGAGCAGCGTGCCGCGGCAATTTCGCTGGTCGGCTTCTGGAACTCACTGGTCAGCGCCACGGTGACCATGGTGTTTCCGTGGGAGCTGCAGCGCTTCGGCCCGGCCGGCACTTTCCTGGCGTATGGCCTGATGGCGCTGGCCGGGCTGCTGTTCGTCGCGGCCTGGGCGCCGGAAACCAAGGGCAAGACGCTCGAGGAACTCGAAGGCACACTGATGCGGGCGGCCAACGGATGAAGAAACACAAGAGCAAGGCCGTGCCACCGCCGGTACGCGGCAAGCGCGGGCCGCGGCCACGCAATTCGGTGACGCTGAAGATGGTGGCGCGCGAAGCCGGCGTCTCGGCCAGCACCGCCTCGCGCATCATCAACCGCACCGTTAATGTCAGCGACGAGTTGCGTCTGGCAGTCGAAGCGGCGATCGCGAAGTTCAATTTCCGCCCCAATGCCGCGGCGCGCGGACTGGCGCTCGGCAAGACGCAAACCATCGGCGTGATCAGCCAGGCGATCGCGAGCCCGTTCTACGGCGAGGGCATGCGCGGCATCGAACATCGCCTGCAGCAGAGCGGTTATGCGCCGCTGTTCATGAGCGGCAACTGGCAGGAGAAGGAAGAGATCCGCTGCATGGAGGAGCTGATCACGCGCGGTGTCGACGGCATCATCCTGTTCACGAGCGCGCTTAGCGATGCAGCGCTGAAGGCCTATGCGCGCAAGGTGCCGATCGTCGTGACCGGTCGGCTGCTCAAGTCGAAAGGCCTGGTCAGCATGCAGGTGGACGACCGCTATGGTGCGTTGGTCGCGATGCGGCACCTGCTCGACCTTGGCCACCGGCGCATCGCGTTCGTGGCCGGATTCGAGAACCACCCGGATGCGAATGAACGCCTGGCCGGCTACCGCAGCGCGCTCGAGTCGGCGGGCATCCCCTATGACCCGAAGCTGGTCGTGGCCGGCGATTTCCATGAGGAAGGCGGCATGCAGGCCGTCTACCAGCTCATGGATGCGAACATTCCGTTCACGGCGATGTTCTGCATCAACGACGAGACCGCGTACGGCGCCTGCCTGGCGCTGTTCCGCAAGGGCATGCGCGTGCCCGACGATATCTCGGTGATCGGCTTCGACGACCTGCGCTCGTCGACCTATCGCGTGCCGCCGCTGACCAGCGTGCGCCAGTCGGTGCAGCAGGTCGGCGAATGCGCGGCCGAAGCCATCCTGCAAATGGTCGCTGGCCGCAGGCCGCAGGTCTCGGTGCCGCCGATCGAACTCGTGGTGCGCGAGTCGACCGGGCGCGTCGCCGGCTAGCGGCCGCATGAGCGACGCCCGGTCGGTCGAGGGCCTGTGCCGGCGCTTCCCGCCCGGGTTTGTGTGGGGCGTGGCCAGCAGCGCCTACCAGATCGAGGGCGC
>JAFEDW010000304.1 GCA_018241455.1 Pseudomonadota bacterium
TCACGGGCGACATGCCTTGCTGGCCGTTGGCAAACAGGTCGTATCCGTATGGCGTGAGAGCAGCCGTACCCATGCGAGCCACCGGCAGGCGGATCACACGAATTTCCATGTCGTGTAACGCGGGCTCCGCCGCGAGACGGCGGGTGGCTTCGATCTCGGTGAGGCCGGCCAACGCGATGCCCCGAAACCCGGGAAGTTGAAGCAATCCGTCCCGATCAAGCTGGTACGGATTGCCAGTGGACAGCACCTTGATCAGGTCACGGTCATTTGCCAGCGTAACGGCATCCAGCATGCTTTGAGTCGGAGCGACGTCGCCAATCGCTGCGCCAGCCGCGCCGGCGAGCGCCTGCGATCCCAGTGACGAGTTCGAAGCCGCCTTGAGCTGCCGCTCGTAGTCATCGGCCCCCAGCTGCGCCACCGATCTCTCCCCCGGCAGATTGATGTCGAGCAGCAGGGAATCCTCGGGCATGAACACTGGCGGACCTGACGGTGGCGTCTGATCGCTTGTCCCCGAGTGAACAGAGTTTGGGGTGCTGGTGGCAGCGGCGGTGCTTGGACCCTGCGCGCCGCTGGTGGAGCCTTGCAGCCCGGTCGATCCGGTGGATTGCCCCCCGAGCTTCTGCAGGATGGCCTGCTGCTGGTCGGGAGGCAGATTACTAAAGGCCTGCATGGCGCCCGAAAGTCCCGTTTGCTGGGCCAGCGCGCCCGCGCTGGCACCAAGGAACACCGAAGCCATAACAGCCGCCAGAATTGCTGTAATCGGCTTGGAATTTAAGGCCACAGACTGGAATCGCACGATAGGGGGAACCTTCGGACCTTGCGGCTAAGGCGGCGATTGTACCGAGGTTGGCTCAAATGCGGCAGTTTGCCCTGCCGGTGGCAGCCGATATCTGTATTACGGCCGCTTAAGGTCTGGCCTCCAGCACCATGCTGAGCGGCGTGTCGAACACGCGGCGCAGGCGCGTGAATCCGCCCTCCTCGACCAGCACCTCTTCGAGCGCCCGTTCGCCGGCCTGGGCGCCGATCTTGAGGCCATCGGCGGCGAGCGCGTTGGGCACGCTGACCATGGCCGATGCAGCGTAGAACATGCGGCCGACGGGGTTGAGGTTGTCTTCGACGCGATCGCCGGCGCGGGGCTCGACAATGAGCGCGTGGCCGTCGCGCCGCAGCTGGTGGAAGCTGTGGCGCACGCAGGCCACAGGGTCTTGCATCGAATTCAGGCTGTTGAGGAAGGCGACGAAGTCGAATTCGCCCTCCTGGTACGTGGCGGCGTCGCCGACCACGAAGCGCACGTTGTTGAGGCCGTGCTCGCGGGCGCGGAGCCGTGCGGTCTCGATCGCCGCGGGGCTCGAGTCGATGCCGACGAACTCACTGCCGGGAAAGGCCTGCGCCATCATCAGCGTGCTGGTGCCGAGCCCGCAGCCGATGTCCGCGGCGGCCGCGCCGGCCTTGAGCTTGTCGACGAGGCCATCGAGCGCCGGCAGCCAGTCGTTCAACAGGTGGTTGCGATAGGTCGCGCCGAGGAACCGCTCGGCACCCTCGAACAGGCTCGGTTGGTGCTCGTCCCAATGGAGCCGCTCGCCGGTGCGATAGGCCTCGAGCGCGCGCTGCTTCACCTTGAAGAAATCCTCGACCACGCGGTAGGCGCCGGGCAGGTCGTAGCTGCCACCGGGACCAGTGAGGCAAGCGGCCTGTGCGGCGCTGAGCGAATAGCGGTCAAAGGCAGGCTCGAATTCCACGTAGCCGCCGGCCGCCTGGTTGGCGAGCCACTCGCGCACGCACCGCTCGGCGGTGCCGGTGCGCGTGGCGAGTTCGAGGGGCGTGAGCGGGCCGCGGGCCAGCTCCCTATAGAAACCCAGCTCGTCGCCGATACACACTAAAACCGCGCTCATCGCGGCGCCCAGGTCGCCGATGGCCCGGTCGAGGAAGGAATTGAGGTCTGCGTCACGGTCCGACATGTCGTGACGGAATCTACCTACTAGTAGGTATGGATACAAGGTCAAGGAAGTCCGCGCGCTCGCCCACCACGCCAGATCGCATCCTGGATGTCGCGCAGCGCCTGATGCAGACGCGCGGCTACAACGGCTTCAGCTACGCGGACGTGGCCGCCGAGATCGGCATCAGCAAGGCGAGCCTGCATCACCACTTCCGCACCAAGGCGGCGCTCGGCGCGGCGATCATGCAACGGTATGCCGACGGCACCGCCCGGGCGTTGGCCGACATCGAGGCGGATGAGCCCGAAGCGACCGAACGGCTGGCGCGCTTCTCGCAGCTCTACGTCGATGTGCTGCGGCGAAAGCGGCTTTGCCTCGGCGCCATGCTGGCTGCCGAGTTCGGCACGCTCCCTGGGCCGATGCAGAAGATCGTGCGGCAGTTCTTCCGGACCAACCACGATTGGCTGCAGGGAACCATCTCCCACGGGCGCAAAGCCGGCAGCCTCGCGCCGCAGGGGACGGATGCCGAGGCGGCACGCGTGCTGCTGTCGGGGCTCGCAGGCGCCATGTTGGTCGCGCGTCCGCAGAAGGACCTCGATGGTTTCCAGGTGACGGCGCGCGCGCTGCTGGCCGGGCTGCACCGCCATCGCTGAGTGTCGCAGAGCCGCTGCGGACTCGCCAAATCATCGATATTGATACTGGTATCGGTGGCCTCAAC
>JAFEDW010000305.1 GCA_018241455.1 Pseudomonadota bacterium
TCCGCGGCCGCCTGGCGCGGCGCGCGCACGACTTGCAGCGCCAGGGCTACGAAATCATCTCGCTGAACATCGGCAATCCCGGGCTGTTCGGATTTCGCACGCCCGAGACGATGCGGCTGGCGATGATCGAGAACCTGGCGGAGGCGGAAGCCTACTGCAACCAGAAGGGCATCTTCCCGGCGCGCGAAGCGATCGTCATGCAGCAGCAGGCGCGCGGCGTCACCGGCGTCAGCGCCGAAGAGGTGTTCATCGGCAACGGCGTCAGCGAGCTCATCGACATGGTGCTGCGCGCATTGCTGAACGACGGCGATGAAGTGCTGGTGCCGAGCCCCGATTATCCGTTGTGGACGGCCGCCGTGAATCTCAATCGCGGCCGCGCCGTGCACTACCCGTGCCGCCCCGAGGCCGGCTTCCTGCCTGATGTCGAGGAGCTCGAGTCGCTGGTCACGCGCCGCACGCGCGCGCTGGTCGTCATCAACCCGAACAATCCGACCGGCGCGGTGTATCCGCGCGCCACGCTCGAGGCGCTGGCGCGGCTCGCCGAACGCCACAAGCTGGTCGTGTTCAGCGACGAGATCTACGACCAGATGGTGTACGCGGGCGCCGAGTTCGTGCCGATGGCGACGCTGGTGCACGACACGCTGTGCGCGACGATGTCCGGATTGTCGAAGGTCTACCGTGCCTGCGGCTATCGCGTCGGCTGGGCCTCGTTCTCGGGGCGCACGCAGGGCGCCGCCGATTATTTCTCGGCGCTCGAATTGCTGGGCTCGCTGCGGCTGTGCGCGAACGTGCCGGGGCAGTGGGCTGTCCAGACGGCTCTAGGCGGCTACCAGAGCATCCGTGAGCTGGTCGCGCCGGGCGGGCGCCTGTACGAATCGCGCCGCGCGATCATCGACACGGTGGCCGCGAGCCGTTACCTGCAGCTCGCGCCGCCGATGGGCGCGATGTACGCCTTCGTCGGCGTCGATCGAAATGCCGTGCCGCAGTTCGACGACCAGCAGTTCGCGCTCGAACTGCTCGAGCGCCGTCACGTGCTGGTCGCGCCCGGCGTCAGCTTCAACGTGCCGTACCGCAATCATTTCCGCATCACCTCGCTCCCGGATGCGGCGACGCTGCGCACCGTGTTCGCGCGCATGGAGGAGCTGCTGGCCGAGATCGCCTCGCGCCCCGCGGAATCGATCGACAGCCGTGTCGTGAACGCCGGGGATCGATTCAAGTAAAATATTAAGATTAATCTTTAATATATTGATATTAATATAGAAATATCAAAGATATTGTCGGCACTCGAGCAAGGCGGCACGGTCGTCGTGCCGAGCCGCCAGCGCGCCGTTGCAGTGCGCCTGCTGCACACGCGCGCGCAGCTGGAGGCGGGCCGCAAGGCCTGGGGTTCCTGCGACGTGCTGCCCTACGGCGCCTGGCTGTCCAGGATGGCCGAGCAGGCGCGGCACGGGACGCTGCGTGGCCTGCGCCGGCTCGGCGCCGCCGAGGAGTGGGAGCTGTGGCGCGCCGCCGCGGTGGAGGCGTGCGCAGGCCTGGAGATGTTGCAGGCTGCGAACCTCGCCGATGCATTGCGCCGATCGGCGGCCTTGGGTCGCGACTGGGCGTTGCACTTGCCGGGCGATCCGACGCCCGAGGCGCGTGTGTTCGCACGCGCCCGTGCACGCGTCGAGCGGCGCTGCGTGGAACTGCAGGCTTACTGCGGCGATGACTGGCCGCGGATCCTGCGTGACGCGCCACCGCAGGCTCAACCACTGCTGTTCGCGGGCTGTCACGATTTCGGTTCCAGCCTGCGCTCGCGCCTGCGACAGCTGGGCGCTGAATTTGTCGAACCGGCTGTTGGGCCGGAGGCCAGCGCGGCGCGGCGCGTGGCGGTGTCGCGGCCGACGCCCTGCATACATGCGGTGGATGAGCTGCGGCGCGCGGCACAGTGGTGCCGTGCCGGGCTCGAGCGCGATCCGGCGGCGCGCTTCCTCGTGGTCGTGCCGGACCTGGAACAGCGGCGCGCGGCGGCGGTGACGGCCTTCGAGCATGAACTGGGCGGCAGCGCCGCGTTGCTGTCCTCGGGTGAACTGCCCTACGTCATCGAGGGCGGCCAAAGCCTGGCCGCGTATCCGATGGTCAGCACGGCGCTGGCGCTGCTGCGCTTCAGCGGCGCCGCGCTGGAATTCGCCGACCTCGCGCCGCTGCTGCGCTCGCCCTACTGGACCTGCGGCGGCGCCGCGCAGCGCGCCGAGCTCGAACTCGCCTTGCGGGATCGCAACGTGCAGCGCGCCGACCTGCGGCGGCTCGCCGGCTTCGCGCGCAACCTGCGTGGCGGCGGCGCCGCGCTTGCCGGGTCGCTCGAGACGCTGGCGGCAGCCATCGGCGTGCCACGTGCAACGAGCGACACGCCCGCTGCCTGGGCGCGCCGCTTTGCAGACGCCCTCGACGCCTGTGGTTGGCCCGGTTCTGCGGCGTTGGGGAGCGACGAGGAACAGCAACGCGAACGCTTGCGTGCGTTGCTGGGCGAACTGGCGCTGGTCGGCGCGGGCGCCGGTGAACGCCTGGAGCACGGGGCCGCGGTTGCATTGCTGGCGAACCTGGCACAGCGCACGGCCTTTGAAGCCGCAAGCGAGGACGTGCCGGTCACGCTGACCGATTCGATCGCCGA
>JAFEDW010000306.1 GCA_018241455.1 Pseudomonadota bacterium
CGAGGTGGCGCTTGGATGCAGTGAGCTTTTCGGATGTCGCAGCGGCGGCGCAGGCGCTCGCCGGCGTGTCGGTGCGCACGCCGGTGTTGAGCTCGCGGCAGGCCGATGCCGCGACCGGCGCGCAGCTGTTCTTCAAGTGCGAGAATTTCCAGCGCGCGGGTGCGTTCAAGTTTCGTGGCGCCTACAACACGCTGAGCCGCTTCAACGAGCAGCAGCGGCGCGCCGGCGCGGTCGCGTTTTCTTCCGGCAACCACGCGCAGGCGGTGGCGCTGGCCGCCCGCCTGCTGGGCATGAAAGCGGCCATCGTCATGCCGCACGATGCCGCGCCGGCCAAGCTGGCCGCGACGCGCGAGTACGGCGCGGAAATCGTGTCTTACGATCGCTACCGGGAGGATCGCGCCGCGCTCGCGCAACGCCTGGTCGCGGAACGCGGCGCCACGCTGGTGCCGCCGTTCGATCATCCGCATGTCATCGCCGGCCAGGGCACGGTCGCGAAGGAATTGTTCGAAGAGACCGGTCCGCTCGATTACCTGTTCGTCTGCGTCGGCGGCGGCGGCCTGCTGGCCGGTTGCGCGCTGTCCGCGGCGGAACTCTCACCGGCCTGCAAGGTGATCGGCGTCGAACCCGAGGCCGGGAACGACGCCCAGCAATCGTTGCGCAGCGGCAAGATCGTGCGCATTCCCGTGCCGCAGACCATCGCCGACGGTGCTCAGACTCCGGCGGTCGGCGAGCTCACCTTTCCGATCATGCGACGGCTGGTCAGCGACATCGTGACCGTCAGCGACGCGCAACTGCGTGCGCAGATGCGTTTCTTTGCCGAGCGCATGAAGATCGTGGTCGAGCCCACCGGCTGCCTGGCCGCTGCCGCCGTGATGAACCGCGACATCGACGTGCGCGGCAAACGCGTCGGCGTCGTGATCAGCGGCGGCAATACCGATCTGGCGCTGCTGGGCGCCTGAGCGCCAGCGCTTCGACCCGGCGGCGGACTTATTGAAGCAGCGGGTCGTCCTTCGGGAGCTGATGCGCGTACCAGGTGGCAAGCCGATGGCGGATCGCTTTCTCGCTGACCTGGTCCTCGGGCATCGGCGGTATCTTCTTGTCGTGCACCAGCAGGCGGTACACGTACAGCGCCTTCTCGCTCGCGGCGTCGGTGCGCTCGAACACCACGGCGCCGCGCTGCTCGGCGTAGGCCACGCCCGCCGCAAGGGCGGCCTTGAACAGTTCGGCTTCGTGCTTGAGTTTCTTCATGCGCGGGGTTCGAGTATAAAGCTCCGGTATGAGCCGCGCATTCGTCAAGGAATCGGACCAGGATGGCGACGCGCTACCCGAGCGCGCCATCAGTCCGCACCCGAACCTGGTCACGGCGCGTGGCCAGTCGCTGCTCGAGGCGCGCGTGCGCGAACTCGAAGCCGAACGCAGCGCGGCGCGCACGGGCGGCGACGCCGCGGCGCTGGCGCGCATCGCGCGCGACTTGCGTTATTTCCAGGCGCGGCGCGACAGCGCCAAGCTGATCAGCCCGCCCGCGAGCCCGGCGCAGGTGCGCTTCGGTGTACGGGCGCTGTTGCGCCTGCCCGGCGGCGGGATGAAGGCTTTCCAGCTGGTTGGCGAAGACGAGGCCGACCCGAAGGCCGGCCTGATCAGCTACGTCTCACCACTCGCCCGGGCCCTGATGGGCAAGGGTGTCGGCGACAAGTTGCCGTTCGCCGGCCAGACCGCCGAGATCCTCGAGCTGCAGGCCTGAGCTTCAGGCGGCGACCGGAATCGTACGCCCGAGCATCTTCTCGATCGCGCGCAGGCGATCGCGTTCGTCACGGCTGACCAGCGATACCGCTTCGCCGCTCCGTCCGGCGCGACCGGTGCGACCGATGCGATGCACGTAGTCCTCGGGCACATGCGGCAGCTCGAAGTTGACGACGTGCGGCAGTTCCTCGATGTCGAGCCCGCGCGCCGCGATGTCGGTGGCCACCAGCACCTGGATCTTGCCCTGCTTGAAATCCTCGAGCGCACGCGTGCGGGCGCCCTGCGATTTGTTGCCGTGGATCGCGGCGCAACGCAAGCCGTCACGCGACAGGCGTTCGGCCAGGCGGTTGGCGCCGTGCTTGGTACGCGTAAACACCAGGCTCTGGCGTTCGCCGCCGTCGTTGAGGATGCGCGCCAGCAGCGGGTGCTTCTGCGCCGTGTCGACATGGTAGACGCGATGGTCGATCAGCTCGACCGGCGCGTTGCGCGGCGCGATATCGATGCTGTGCGGATCGCGCAGGATGCCGCGCGCCAGCTCGCGAATTTCATTCGAGAAGGTCGCGGAGAACAGCAGGTTTTGCCGCTGTTTGGGCAACGCGGCGATCAACTTGCGGATCGGACGGATGAAACCCATGTCGAGCATCCGGTCGGCTTCGTCGAGCACCAGTACTTCGATGCGCGACAGGTCGACGAGCTTGAACTGCAGGTGGTCGAGCAGCCGGCCCGGCGTCGCGACGATGATGTCGACGCCTTCAGCGAGCGCCTTGACCTGCGGCTTCGGGCTGACGCCGCCGAATACGAGCACGCCACGCTGCTTGAGGTGGCAACCCAGTTGCTGGAAGGTCTCGGCCACCTGCGCGGCGAGTTCGCGCGTCGGCACCAGCACCAGCGCGCGCGGCGCGCGCG
>JAFEDW010000307.1 GCA_018241455.1 Pseudomonadota bacterium
TCCGCCCGATCCCGCGTTTCGTTATCGCGCGACCGCCGCGGCCGGCAGCTTCTTCCACTACTGCAACATGGGCTGGACCGCGCTCGGCTTCCTGGTCGAGCAACTCGATGGCCGGGTGCTGGCCGACTCGCTGCGGGAACGGATCTTCAACCCGCTCGGCATGCATGCGACCTGTGGCGCGATCACGCTCGACATCGTGCCGCGCACGGCGATGAGCTACCAGCCGGTCTGCAACGACCGGCCGTTTCCGCGCCGCGGCGCGCTGGTGCAGGGCGCGCCGATCCACTACACCGAGGCGGCCGGCTGCATCGCGTCCACCGCGCAGGACATGGGCCAGTACCTGCAGATGCTCATCAACCGTGGCGCGGTCGGCAACAAGCGCCTCGTGTCGAGCGAGGGCTTCGAGTTGTTCATGCATCCGCACGTCGCGGCGGAGGAATTCGGCGCCGGCGCGGCGTATGGATACGGCATGGCGATCGACAAGCTCGACGGGCATGAGCGCCTCTCGCACACCGGCGGCATGGTCTCGTTCGCCTCCGCGCTGCAGGTCGATCTCGACGCCGGCGTCGGCGTGTTCGCCTCGGTCAACGCGATGCAGGGCGATCGTCCCTCGCCGGTGGCCGAATATGCGTTGCGGTTGATGCGCGCGGCGCGTGAAGGAGTGGCGCTGCCCGCGCTGCCCGCGCCGTCACCGGCGCTCAAGGTTGCCCACGCCGCCGATTTCGCCGGCGTGTACACCGGCGCGAATGATCAATCGTTGACGATCATCGCGGAGCGCGATCGCCTGTACCTGCTGCATCGAAACACGCGTGTGCCGCTCGAGCCGTCCGGCGACACGGCCAATGCCTTCATCGTGCTGCACGAGGATTGGGCGCAATATCCCCTGCTGTTCACGCGCGGCAGCGCCGGCGGGAGAGGCGCCGGCGAAAGTGGGGCGGTCACCGAAGCCGCCTGGGGCGAGCGCTGGTACGCCGCGCCCGCCTATCGCGGCCCGCGCGAATTCGCGGCGCCCGCGCAATGGGCGCCGCTCGCCGGCCACTACCGCACCGAAGACCCGTGGATCGGCAGCGTGCGCGTCGTGCTGCGCCGTGGCCGGCTGTGGATGAACGGCGTTACTCCACTCGAGCCCGCGGGCGATGGCCGTTTCTACCTGCGCGATGAGCCGACGAGCCCGGAGTGGCTGGCGTTCTCCGACTTCGTCAACGGACGGCCGATGTTGCTGCATTTCTCGGGCTACGTGTTGCAGCGTGTCTGACGCTCGGGCGCACGCAGGGGGCTTGCGGGGCGCGCTCGGCGTGGGCGCCGTCGCGGCGGCGCTCGCCGCGCTGGCGATGGCGGGCTGGGCCCCGTATCTCGCGGCCGAAATCCAGCTGCGGCAGCATGGCGCACTCGTCGGGCCGGCGCCGCGGCTGCCGGTGCAGGGGCGCTGGTTCGACGACTACTTCGTCGTCGAACCGATCGATGCCGACACCTTCGCGATCGGCGAGCCGCGTTACTACCAGGGCAATTACAGCTACCTGGTCGTGGGCACGGATCGTGCGCTGCTGTTCGATGCCGGCACCGGCAATCGCGATATCGTCCCCGTCGTGCGCTCGCTGACGCGGCTCCCGGTGACGGTGCTGCCCTCGCACCTGCACTTCGACCACGTCGGCGCGCTCGGGCGCTTCGATCGCACCGCGCTGCTCGACACCGCGGCATTGCGCTCGCGCGCACGCGCTGGCCAGCTCGAACTCCAACGCTACGAATTCCTCGGCCTGGCCGACTCGCTTGCGGCGCCACGCTTCAAGGTCGACGAGTGGTGGCCCGCGGGTAAACGCATCGAGCTCGGCGGCCGCACCGTGCAGCTGCTCGCGACGCCGGGACACACGCCCACGTCGGTCGCGCTGCTCGATGCCGATCGCCGGCTGCTGTTCGCCGGCGATTTCATCTATCCGGGCGAGCTCTACGCCTTCCTGCCGGGCGCCAGCCGCAGCGCCTACCTGGCGACGACGCGGCAACTGCTGGCGACGCTCGATCCGGCGACGCGCATCTACTGCGCGCACATGGCCGATGCGCCCGAGGCCATTGCGGCCCCATTGCTCGGCGTCGCCGACCTGCACGCGCTCGAATCAACGCTGGTCGCGATCGATCGCGGCGAGGCGAAGTCCAGCGGGTTCTATCCGCGCGTGTTCCCGGTGCGCGGGCCGATCAGCTTCGCGACCGGCTTTGCGTGGAACAACCGCTGATGGCCGCGCCGGATCGCGCCGCCCGCGAACAGCGATTCCGGGAGGGCGGGCAGGCGGTCGCGAGCCACAGTGCCGCGCTGAAGAAGGAACTGCGGCTCGTCGACCTGGTCAGCATCCAGATCCTGAACATCATCGCGTTCACGTGGATCGGCACCGCGGCGCAGGTCGGGTCGTCGCACCTGGTGTTCTGGCTGCTCGGGGTGGGCCTTTTCTATATACCTTCAGGCGTCGTCGTCGCGCACCTCGCGCGCGAGATGCCGCTCGAAGGCGGCCTGTACCAATGGGCGAAATTGCGCTTCGGGCCGTTGGCCGGATTCCTGGCCGCGATGAACGTCTGGCTCAACAACGTATTCCTGTTCCCGACGCTGAGCCTCGCGATCCTGCAGATGTCAGCCTACGCGC
>JAFEDW010000308.1 GCA_018241455.1 Pseudomonadota bacterium
CCAGGCGCGCGCGGCGCCGCGCATGCGCGCCGCGAAGCTCACGCGGCCGTCGGCGCGGTGCGCACCGGCGTGACGCGCAGGCTGTCGATGCGCCGCCGGTCGGTGCGCAGCACGCGGAACTCGAACGTGCCGATGACCACCGACTCGCCGCGCCGCGGCACGCGGCCGAGCTGCTGCATGACGAGGCCGGCGACCGTGTCGAACTCGGCGTCATTGAATGTGGTGCCGAAATGCTCGTTGAACTCGCTGATGCGCGTCGCGCCGCGCACCAGGAACTGCCCCTCGGCTTCGCCGCGGATGTTCTGGTCGTCTTCGATGTCGAACTCGTCGTCGATCTCGCCGATGATCTGCTCGATGACGTCTTCGATCGTGACCAGGCCGGCCACGCCGCCGTATTCGTCGATGACGATCGCCATGTGGTTGCGCGTGCCGCGGAATTCCTTCAGCAGCACGTCGAGCCGCTTGGCCTCGGGCACGAACACCACCGGCCGCAGGAATTCGCGCATGTCGAATTTCGCGGTGCCGCTGCCGGCGGCGCGCAGCAGGTCCTTGGCCAGCAGGATGCCGACGACGTCGTCACGGTCGCCGTCGACGACCGGGAAACGCGAGTGCCCGGAATCGATGACCGCCGGCAGGATGCGCGCGAGCGGGTCGTCACGCCGGATGCACACCATGCCGGCGCGCGCCACCATGACATCGCGCGCCTGCAGTTCGGCCATCGTCAGCGCGCCCTCGACCATCGCCATCGCGTCGGCGTCGAGCAGGCCGCGCTTGGTGGCCTCGCGCAGCAGCTCGAGCAGCTGCGCCCGCTCCTTGAGGCCGCCGGCCAGCGTGCGCGTCAGCCGGCCACGCCAGCCGCTGCCGGGATCATTTGCCTTCGACTTCGCCTTCGTCGCCACGCCTCAGATGCTCCGGTACGGATCGGCCACGCCCAGCATGCGCAACAGGCGCACCTCGCGCCGTTCCATGCGCCGCGCCTCGGCGGGCCGCTGGTGATCGTAGCCCACCAGGTGCAGCACGCCGTGAATGACCAGGTGCATCCAGTGCGCGCGCACGGGCTTGCGCTGCTCGCGCGCCTCGCGCTGCAGCACCTGCGGGCAGATCACCAGGTCGCCCAGCAGTGCCGCGTCGGGCGCGGTACCCGGGCCCGGAAACGACAGCACATTGGTGGCGTAATTGCGGCCGCGGTAGCGGTGGTTCAGGCTCCGACTGCGCGCCGGACCCACCACCAGCACCGACAATTCACGGCCGCGCGCGCGCCGTCCCGCCGCGAGGCTCGCCCAGCGCCGCAACGCGGACACGGCGGGCACCGTGCCCTGGCGCGTGGCGCGGCGCAGGTGGATCGTCAGCCCCGGCGGCCGGCGGTGGTGGCCGGGCGCGCGGCGCGGCGCCCTAGCCACGCGGTTCGCCTGGCGGGCGCGGTTCGGCGCCTTCGGCGCCACTCGGCCCCTGCGACTCGTAGGCGCGCACGATGCGCTGTACGAGCGGATGGCGCACGACATCGGCGGCATCGAAATGATTGAATGCGACGCCCGAAACGTCGCGCAGGATATGCAGCGCGTGCCGCAATCCGGACGGGCGCCCGGCGGGCAGGTCGGTTTGCGTCACATCGCCCGTGACGACCGCGCGCGAGCCGAAGCCGATGCGCGTCAGGAACATTTTCATCTGCTCGGTGGTCGTGTTCTGCGCCTCATCGAGGATGATGAACGAATCGTTCAACGAGCGCCCGCGCATGAACGCGAGCGGCGCCACCTCGATCACCGCGCGTTCGATCAGCCGCGCGACGCGATCGAAGCCGAGCATTTCGTAGAGTGCGTCGTAGATCGGGCGCAGGTAGGGATCGACCTTCTGCGCCAGGTCGCCAGGCAGGAAGCCCAGGCGTTCGCCCGCCTCGACGGCCGGCCGCACCAGCACCAGCCGGCGCACCTGTTCGGCGGTGAGCGCTTCGACCGCGCAGGCCACGGCCAGGTAGGTTTTGCCGGTGCCCGCCGGACCGATGCCGAAGGTCAGGTCGCGCTCGCGGATGCTGGCGAGATACGCCTGCTGGTGCGCGCCACGGGCGTGGATCAGCCCGCGCGGCGTGCGTACGATGTGCGCGCTGCGGTCGGACTGCGCCGCGCCTTTTGCCGCATCGTCACGCGGCGCTGGCGCGCGCGGCAGCCCCTGTTCGACGATGCACAGGTGCACCTGCTCCGGGCTGACATCGCCTGCCGCCGCAACGCCGTGCAGTTCGCGCAGCGCGCGCTCGGCCGCTTCGGCCTGGAGCCCCTGCACGCGGAAGCCATGGCCGCGGCGGCGGATCTGCACGTCGAGCCGGGACTCGAGCAGGCGCAGGTTCGCATCCAGTGGGCCGCACAGGCTCGCGAGCCGCGCGTTGTCCGCCGGTTCGAGTTCGAATTCGCGGGCGATGGCGACGGGGGACGTGGCCAGGGTCAGGCCCTCAACGGCTTGCAAATGCCTGGGGCGGACCGCAGGCCGGGGGATTGGCGCAGAGCCGTGATCGGTGCGTCTGTGGCCGCGGCGCCAACGAGCCGCCCGCGCAGCGAATGCGGCCGCGCCTCGGTGACGACGACATCGACGAACCGCTGCAGCAGCGAAGCCGGCCCGCTGAAATTGACCCAGCGG
>JAFEDW010000309.1 GCA_018241455.1 Pseudomonadota bacterium
CGCTTTTCCGATCGCGATGGCAACGGCAGCCGTGTCGGGCGCACGATCACCGCGCCGGCGCAATCAGACCAGAAGGCGGTGCGCTTTGCCTTCGTCTCGTGCCAGAGCGTGAATGAAGGCAAGCAGAATGCGTACCGACGCATGATCTGGGAGGACGAGCAGGCATCGGCGGATGCGAAGCTGGGCTTCGTGCTGCACCTGGGCGACTTCATCTATGAGGTCGTCGAATATCCTGAAGAAGTGGCGCATCGCTACGATCGCACCATCTACGACATCGGCAGAATTCCCGATGCGCGCAAGGTATCCAACTTCCACGTGCCGACCACGCTCGAAGGCTACCGCACGGTCTATCGCGGGCACATCAACGACCCGGACGTGCAGGATGCGCGCGCGCATTTTCCGTTCGTGTGCATCGGCGACAACCACGAGTTCTCTTGGCAGGGCTGGCAGAGCTTCATCAAGTACGGCGGCCCGGCCGAGCCGGCCCAGCAACTGCGCGTCGCCGCGAACCAGGCGTGGTGGGAATACATTCCGGCACGCGTGAAGAAAGCGAGCGGTCCCGGTCTCGAGAAATTCGACCCGCCGAAAGTGAGCAACGTGCCCATTGCAAGTCTCGACGCCGACGGCTTCGGTGACGAGATCAACAACCGCATCGCCGTGGGCAGCATGACCGGCTACCGCGCGCTGCGCTTCGGGCCGCACGTCGAGCTGATCCTGAGCGATTTCCACAGCTACACGATGGAGGTCCCCATCGGTCGCCCAGGCGCCGACGCCCTCTTCGACGACGCCTTTGCCGGCCTGATTCCGCAGGAAGCGCTGGAGATACTCGATGCGGGGAGCGCGTACAATTCCGGAAATCCACCGGCGGAGATTGCGTTCGGCAGCCAGAAGGTCCCCAACTTCCGCAAGAGCGAACCGCCGTTCACGATGCTCGGCCACGTGCAGAAGGCCTGGCTCAAGCAGCAGCTCACTTCATCCAAGGCCACCTGGAAGATCTGGGGCGCGACCAACGGCACGCTGGATGCGCGCACCGATCCACAAAACCTGCCGCCCGGTGTGACCAAGCCGTGGCCGGGCGCGGGCTTCGCAACCTACGGCGTCGTCGATTTCAGCGTGGCCTTGCGCGAACGCGCGGAGATCTACGACACGGTGCGTGATGCCGGCGTCGAGGGCTTCGTCGTCGTATCGGGCGATCGCCACAGTTTCTGGGCGGGCTATGCAGCCGGCGCCTTGCCGCCTGCACGGTTCGAGCCGGTCGGCATCAGTTTCATCACCGGGTCGCTCTCGGCGATAGGAGAAGCCGAAGCCCTGGAGCATGGAATGAAAGACCACCCGCTCAGGCCGCTGTTCGTCGTCAACCGCGACGGTGCCGCGCCCGAGGCGACGGAGAACCTGTTGTTCAGGCACGGCGTGCGCACGGCCTGGGAATATGCGCAATCCGGCGACCTGGCGCGGGCCCGGGCCTTGAGCAATCCCGACGTAGCGCCGCATCTCGAGTTCGTCGATTGGGGCGGGCACGGCTACGCCGTCGTGACCGCTGCCGCCGATCACATCGACACGGAGTTCGTCTGCATCCCTCGCCCGATTACCCGGGCGACGACGCCCGACGGCGGACCGCTCCGCTATCGCGTGTCGCATCGCGCCGAACGATGGAGCAAGGGGCAGCGCCCGGTGTTGAAGCAGACGGTGCTGGAAGGAGATCCGAAGCTGTCGATCTAGCTTGCGGATCTACCGCGGGCCTTGGTTCGATTACCGGTTCTCGCCCTGGCGGGCAACATGCGCTCGAGCAGCCCATCGCGCCAGTAGAACTGGTGCGCGAGCGAGGCCAGTATGTGCAGTCCGGCGACGACCAGCAGCAGATTGCCGAGCGTCTCGTGCAACTCGGCCATCGGTGATTCGCGCTCGCCTTCGGCATCCGGGCTCGCTCGTTCGGGCAGTTGCCAACTCGGGAGCGATACCACGCCGAAGACGGAGACGCGGGCGCCTTCGGCCGATGCGGCCAGCCAGCCCGACGCCGGTAGCGCGAACAACAGCAGGTACAGCGCGACGTGGGTCGTGCGTGCGAGCAAGCGATTCGACCTGGACATCGGCGGCAGCGCCGGGCCCGGGTGGATCAGCGCCCAGATGATGCGCGCCGCCGCGAGCAGCGCCACCAGCACGCCCAGCGAGCTGTGCCAGAAGAAGCCCCGGCTGCCCGGATGCTCCGCGTCGATCCCGATCTCGCCGGTGACGACCAGCACGATGATCAGCGCAACCGTCAGCCAGTGCAGCCAGCGCGCCGTCGCATCATAACGCTCGCCGATTTCCTGGTTGGCCATGGGGCTTCCTCCGCAAGGCAGCTATCGGGCCCGGGGGCAGACCGCCGCAATCTAGATTGCCGGGCAGCCCGCCGGAAATCCGTATTTCTACGCAGCGCGGCCTACGTACTTGCGCGCATCGCCGCCTGAACGGGCGACGGCCGACAATGGCAAACTCAGGCCTGCAAGATGGAGGCACGCCCGTCGCCCGTGCGGCACCATGAATTCCGCTCCAACGCCAGTCCTGCAGATGCAGCACGTCCGGAAGACCTACCGCCTGGGCGAGGTGTCGGTGCACGCGCTGCGCGATATCGACCTCGATTTCT
>JAFEDW010000030.1 GCA_018241455.1 Pseudomonadota bacterium
AGTCGTCCTCGCCCATGTTGCCGAGCGCCGCGGAAATGCCGCCCTGCGCCGCGACCGTGTGGCTGCGCGTCGGGAACACCTTGGTGATGCAGGCGGTGCTCAAGCCCGCCTCGGCCAGCCCCAGCGTGGCGCGGAGCCCCGCGCCGCCGGCCCCGATGACGACGACATCGTGCGTGTGGTCGACGAAGCTGTAGCTGCTCACGTGGCGCTCCGCAGCGCGATGCGCAGCACGGCGTACACGCCGGCGGCCAGCAAGACGGCGTGCGCGGCATTGTTCAGCAACAGCGAGGCGAGTTTCAGCGCCGGGCCGTGCACGTAGTCCTCGATGACCACCTGCACGCCCAGTCGCGAGTGCCAGCACACGGCCAGCAACAGCAGCGTGAGCCACACCGGATTCCAGCCGGCGCCGATCCAGATCGTCACCGCCGCGTAGTCGTTCAGCGGCACGCCGATCAGCGAGACCACGAACCACAGCGTCAACGGCACCAACGCCAGCGCGCTGACGCGTTGCGCCCACCAGTGCGCGACACCGTCGCCGGCGCTGCCCCGGCCCAGCACGACCGCCAGTGGCGAGCGCAGCATCACGGCCAACCCGCGCGCGGACAGAACAACAGGTAGGCGAGCGCCAGGAAACCGACCAGCGCCACCGCCAGCGCGACACGGCCTGTCAGGCGTGCGGTGCGCTTCTCCAGGCCCAGCAGCGCATCCCAGGCGAGATGCCGCAGCCCATTGACGAAGTGATAGCAGAACGCCGCCAGCCAGAGCAGCAGCAGGATGCGGCCGATCGCGCTGCCCAGCAGCGCCGTCGCGCGCGCGTAGTCGCCTTCGCCGGCCGCCGCGCTGCACAGCCACGCGACCAGCGCGACGAGGCCGAACGCCATCCACACGCCGGTGATCCGGTGCAGGATCGACAGCGCCATCGTGTACATGAAGCGGTAGATGCCGAGGTGCGGAGACAGCGGGCGCGTTTGGGTGGACACGGCTTGGCCTGCGCTCGCCCGTCAGAAGTCGATGCAACGTCCGGCACGCTCCCAATCGCCATAGCGCGTGGGATCGGGACCTTTCGGTCCGCCGGATTCTGGGTGGGTGGTGGACGCATCCGCAGCGGCTGTGACCGTCGCTGCGTTGGCCGGCGGGCTCGAGCCAAGTGTCGCGCGCGTCGTTTCCGGGCTGGAATCAGGCGCAGGAAGCATGGCTGACTAGTTTGCCAGAACCGGGCAGTCCCGACCATCGGAATCGCGCCGCCAGGGCCGTGCCGCCGTCGTGGACTAGAATTGAGCCATGGCGGCGCAAGCACCGGATAGCAGTGCAAATCCACGGCAGGACTACGCCCTGCTGCAGTTTCGCGGCGCCGACGCGCACAAGTTCCTGCAGGGACAGCTCTCCAACGACGTGACTGCGCTGCGCGCCGGCGAGTTGATGCTCGCCGGACTGCACAATCCGCAGGGACGCGTGCTGGCGCTGCTGCGCCTCGCGGTGCTGGCGCCCGATCACATCGTCGCCGTGCTGCCGGCCGAGTTGGCCGAGGTCACGGCGGCGCTGCTGCGACGCTACGTGCTGCGCGCGAAACTGCAGATCGGCGTCGACCTCTCGGCCACCGCGCTCGTGGCGCTGGCCGCGCAGTTGCCGCCGCTGGCCGCGCTGCTGGAGCCGGGCGCGCACGCGCGCCACATCGCGGCCGGCGTGCCGCAGGTCTACGCGGCGACCAGTGGCGAATTCGTGGCGCAGATGCTGAACCTCGATTGCATCGGCGCGATCGCGTTCAACAAGGGCTGCTACACCGGCCAGGAGATCATCGCGCGCGCGCACTACCGCGGCCGCACGAAGCGGCGCCTGCAACGTTTCGTGAGCGCAGGCGCCGCCACGCTCGTGCCAGGCGAGTCACTGCGGTTGGGCGACGGGCGCAGCGCGCGCGTCGTCGATGCGATCGTGCTCGCCGATGGCCGCAGTGAATTCCTGGCGGTCGCGCCGCTCGATGTGCCGGCTGCCGGCGCGCCCGCCGCCGACGCCGCGGCGACTAGCGATGCGACCGCGAACAGCGACATGGCGGCGGCCAGCCCCTCGCCGACGCGACCGCTCGCGGCGACGGCGCTGCCGCTGCCCTACGCACTGCCCGAATGATTCCGCGCTAGCCCGTCGGGCGCACGGCCTGCGCCAGCGCGCGGCCGCACACCATCAGCACGATCCCACCGGCTGCGCCGATCGCGGCATGCAGCAGCCAGAAATCCATCGGACTCATGCGCTCGTAGCGGCCGCCGATCCAGCCCACCAGCAGCGTCCCCACGAACAGGTTGATGAACACGAAGCCCATCATGGTCGAATTGACGCGCGCCGGGGCCACGCGCGACACCAGCGCCAGCAGCGCCGGCCAGTAGTGCATGAACGCGATACCGAGTCCGACGCAATACAGGAACGGCCAGATCGGGTGCAGGAGCCGTCCGCCGGAAGCGTAGATGGCGCCGGAGAGCATCAGGTTGCTGCCCGCGCCGATCCACGAGCCCATCGCGATCTTGTCGATGTCGCCGGGTCCGCCGCCGCGTCGGGTTTGCCATTGCCATAGCCACAACAGCGGCGCCGCACTGAGCACCGAAGTGAACGAGTCGATCGACTGGAACCAGGGCACCGGAATGCGCCAGCGGCCGACATCGAGCGACACGTGCGCCTGGATCCACACCGGCAGCACGTTGAAATGCTGCGTGTAGGCGATCACCGGCAGGATCGAGATCACGATGACGACGACCAGCGCGCGCATGACGCGCCAGTCCGCCGCGGTCAACGGCTGCTGCTGCGCGGCGCCGCGGGTCACCCGCGCCGGCAAGTGGCGGTAACCGCTGAGATAGACGCCGAGGCCTGCGAGCATGAAGATCGCCGCTGCGCCGAAGCCGACGTGCCAGCCGTAGAGCTGCGCCAGCAGCCCGCACACGATCGGCCCGAGCACCGCGCCGATGTTGATGCCGGTGCTGAACACAACGAAGCCGCGCGCGCGTCGCACTTCGTCCACCGTCGGGTAAAGCGCGCCGACCTGCGCCGAGATGTTGCCTTTCAGCAGGCCCGAACCCAGCACCAGCAGCAGCAGCGCAAGCAGGAAGGATGCATCGAAGGCCATGGCCACGTGGCCGGCGAACATCGCCAGCGCACCGATGACGACCGCAGTGCGCTGGCCGAGCCAGCGATCGGCAATGATGCCGCCCAGGAGCGGCGTGAAGTACACGAAGCCCGCGTACAGCCCGAACAGCTGCGAGGCCAGCGCCTGCGGCGAGAGCGGCCCGGACACTGATTCCAGCGCGGCACGGAATGATGCGAACCCGGCGATGTGTTCGACGTGACCCGGCAGCAGCAGCTGGTTCACCATGTACAGCACGACCAGCGCGGTCATGCCGTAGTAGGAAAACCGCTCCCAGGTTTCGGTGAACGCGAGGAAGTACAATCCCTTCGGATGGCCGAAGAGGCTGTCGGAAGCCGCGCGCGGCGGCGCGGCGGCCGCATCGTTCAGCATGCGTGATCCCCCATGGGCCCGCACACTACAGACGAACGATGCCGGTGAACAGCGTTTCCCGGTGGCAACAGGCAGGGTTTCATGCAACGGCGATTCGTGACGGCGGATGTCTTCAGCGAGCGGCGCTTCGGCGGCAATCCGCTGGCGGTGATCTTCGACGCGGCCGGGCTGACGAGCGCGCAGATGCAGGCGATCGCCACCGAATTCAACTATTCGGAGACGACCTTCGTGCTGCCGGCCGCCGACGCGGCGCACACCGCGCAGGTGCGGATCTTCACGTCCACCAAGGAGGTGCCCTTCGCCGGGCACCCGAACGTCGGCACCGCGGTGATGCTGGCGCAGCGGCTCGAAGCCGCAGGCACCGCGCCGCTCGAGCGCCTGGTGTTCGAGGAAGCGGCCGGGCTCGTGCCGATACGGCTGTTGCGCGAGGCCGGCGTGGTCGTCGCCGCGGAGCTGACCGCGCCGGAACCCTTGTCGATCGGCGCGACGATGTCGTGCGCCGACACCGCCGAATGCCTGTCACTGGCGGCGGATGACATCTGCGACACGCGCCATCCGCCGCAGGTGCTGTCGGTCGGATTGCCGTTCCTCGTGGCCGAGTTGCGCACACGCGAGGCGCTGCGGCGCTGCGTGCCCGTCGCCGCCGCGCACGCGCGCCTGCTGCCGCCGCGCGACACGGATGCGATCTTCGCCTACGTGCGCGGCTCGGCCAGCGGCGAACTGCACGCCCGCATGTTCTCGCCGCTCGATGCGACGCCGGAGGATCCGGCCACCGGCAGCGCCAGCGGCGCGACGATCGCGCGGCTCGCCCTGCTGGACACCGCTGCCGATGGCGAGCGCGCCTGGCGCATCGAACAGGGCGTCGACATGGGACGGCCGAGCCTGATCCTCGGGCGCACCGAGAAACGCGGCGGCGTGGTCACCGCGGTGCACGTCGCTGGGCACGCGGTGCGCGTCATGCAAGGCACGTTGGAACTGTAGCCGCCGCGCGGCTCAGGCGTTGACGGCCTTCAGCACGCGCGTCGGCTGCGAGATGCCGTAGCCCTGCGCGTAGTCGATGCCGATGCTGGTCAGCATCTGGATGATCTCGGCGTTCTCGGCGAACTCGGCGATGGTCTGCTTGCCGGTCAGGTGCCCGATCTCGTTGATCGAGCGCACCATCTCGCGGTCGATCGGGTCGTGCAGGATCTCGCGCACGAAGCTGCCGTCGATCTTGAGGAAATCGACCGGGAAGTGCTTGAGGTACCCGAACGACGACAAACCGGTGCCGAAGTCGTCGAGCGCGAACTTGCAGCCCAGTTCCTTCAGCGCCTGGATGAAGCGGTTGGCCTGCGAGAAGCTCGCCACCGCCGCGGTCTCGGTGATCTCGAAGCAGATCTTGGTGGCCTCGATGCCGCTCTTCTGGAACTGCTCGATGACGAACGGCAGGAACTTGTCGTCGCCCAGGCTCTGCCCCGACAGGTTGATCGAGCACATCGCCAGCCGTTCGCGTTCATCGGCCTCGGAGACCAGCCAGCGGAAGGCGTTCTCGATCACCCAGCGATCGATGTTCGGCGTGATGTTGTAGCGCTCGGCCGCGACGATGAAGTTGTCGGGCGAGATGATGCGCCCCGCCTCGTCGCGCATGCGCAGCAGCAGTTCGTAGTGCGCGCCGGTCTCGGTCTTCTGCAGCGGCTGGATCGCCATGCGGTACAGCTCGAAGCGCCCTTCCTCGAGCGCCGCGTTGATGCGCGCCGCCCACTGCATCTCGCGGCGGCGGCGCATCAGCTCGATGTCGTTCTCGGCGAAGCTGTGCACGCGGTTGCGGCCCTGCTCCTTGGCGGCCTGGCAGGCGCTGTCGGCGGCCGAGATGATCGAGGCGACGTCTTCGTTCTCGGCGGTCACCGGCACGACGCCGATGCTGGCACCGAGGCGGAACACGCGCTCTTCCCAGGTGAAGCGGAAATTGCGCACCGCCTCGCGCAGCGTCTCGGCCATGCGCATCGCCTCGTCGAGCGAGCAGCTCTCGAGCAGGATGCCGAATTCATCGCCGCCTAAGCGCGAGAGCGTGTCGCGCCAGCGCACCTTCGATTTCAGCAGCGCGCCGACCTGGCCCAGCAACGCGTCGCCGGCGCTGTGGCCGCAGCTGTCGTTGACGATCTTGAACTGGTCGATGTCCAGGTAACAGAGCGCGTACGAGGACTCGCGCGCCTTGGCGCTCTTCAGGGCGCGCTCGAGCCGGTTCTCGAACTCGCGCCGGTTGACCAGGCCCGTGAGCAGGTCGTGGCTGGCGTGGTACGAGAGCCGGCGGTTCAGTTCGCGTGATTCACTGACATCGTGGAACACCAGCACGCCGCCGGCGGTGCGTCCGGCGCCGTCGCGGATCGGCGCCGCGGTGCTGTCGACGTACAGTTCATTGCCATCGCGCCGGATCAGCAGCATCGGGCGCACCGACTTGATCGCGCGCGCCCGGCGGATCGCCACGGTCAGCGGATTTTCCAGCGGCTCGCAGGTCTCCTCGTGGAAGGCGCGAAAGATTTCCTCGACCGGCTTGCCCATCGCGTCTTCGAGCCGCCAGCCGGTCAGGTCTTCCGCCACCGGATTGATGTAGTCGATCAGCGAGGCGGCGTTGGTCGTCACGACGCCGTCGCCGATCGACTGCAGCGTGATCTGCGCGCTCTCCTTCTCGCGGAACAGCGCCTCCTCGTACAGCCGGCGCTCGGTGATGTCGAGCTCGACGCCGACCAGGCGCAGCAACCGTCCGTGCGGATCGACCGTGGCCTTGGCGCGGCTCGACACCCAGCGCCACTCGCCGCTGCGGTGGTGCATGCGGTGCACGCTCTCGAACATCGGCGTCTTGCCGGCGACATGGTCGCGGATCGCGTTCTGCACGCGCACCGAATCTTCCGGATGCACCAGCGTGCGCCAGTCGAAATTGCGGCGCAGCTCGACCGTGTCGTAGCCGAGCATCGTGCGCCAGCGCGGCGAGAAATAGGTCTCGCCCGCCTCGACGTCGAAATCCCACAGCCCGTCGTTGGCGGCCAGCTCGCCGAGTTCGCTCCGTCCCTCGAGCCGTTCGAGCGAGATGGCGAGCCGCACGCGCTCGAGGCCCGCCGACAGGCTGCTGCCCAGCAGCTTCAGCAGCAGCTGCAGGTTCACGTCGAAGTGGTCGCGCGGCAGTCCGAACACCAGCCCCAGCAGTCCCGCCGGCCGGCCGCGGATGCGGAACGCGACCAGGAGCGATGCGCCCACGGACAGGTCAGCCAGCAGGCCCGCATCCTTTGACTGTTCGCGGCGCGGCGTAGCGGTATCGCGAAACTCGGACAGCCGCAGGTGGTCGGTGCGTCCCGACAGGTATGGCAGCCGCTCGAGCGGAATGCCGCGCAACCCTTCGGGATGCACCTGCGCGAAGGAACCGCCGGCGACCATGACCGACTCGATGTGCGAACCGGTGGCATCCAGAAACGCGCTGAATGCGCCGTCGGCCGAAGTGGCCTCGCGCAGGATGGTCAGGCACTGGTGGATCGTTTCATCCGCCGTCGACCGCTGCAGGTTCTGGAAATCGATCGCGATCTTCGTGCAGGCCATGTCGAGGCCCGGCGCGGGCCGCTCGACACGACCGGTCCAGAACTGCGGCGCCAGCACATCCGAGGCCGAGTGATCGTTACCGGGTGCAGGCGGCTTGCTCATCAACGCTGGATTCTCCCACACTGCCGCAGGAAAACAACCCAAGTGCGCGCCGGCACTGGCAATCGCCGCGAACCGTGACGAGTGTCTCGAACCGACCGCGATTCAGGTCCGCAACGCGGCTTGCGCCGCGCGGAAGGTCGCGTGCAGCCGCTGCTCGAGCTCGTGCTGGTATTGCGCGACGCCGGCAGCATCGACGCCGCGCGGCACGTTCAAAGGCGCGCCGATGGCCAGCGCGATGCGCGCGAACGGCCACGGCAGCACGAACTTGTCCCAATGCACCAGCCAGGCGCCCGAGGCCGCGTAGGCGAGCGGCAGCAACGGCCGGCCGGACAGCTGCGCCAGCAGCACGGCCCCCGGCTTGCACTTGAAGCGCGGCCCGCGCGGCCCATCGGGATTCAGCACCGGCGACACCTGCTCGCGCATCAAGGCCTGGAAGTATTCCTTCATCGCCAGCGCACCCGTGCGCGTCGAGGAGCCGCGAATCACATGCCCGCCAAGGCGCCGCATGATCATCGCGCCCAACTCGCCGTCGAGCGAGGGACTGATGAGAAAGCCGACGCGCAGCGGCCGCGTGCGTTGCTGCGCCAGCAGGTACTGCGCGCAGAACAGGTGATGCTGGTGCCAGTACACCGGCAGGAACGAGGGTTGCCGGGCCAGCACGGCGTCGAGATGCTCGGCGCCGACGACGACGCGAAAACGGCAGCTGCGCCACCACAAACGCACCAGCCCGGTGACGAAAGGCGCGGCAATCCGGTACAACAGCCGGCGGCCGGGCTTGAGGCGCTGGCTGGAGATGCTGACCTGCCCATAGAGTCCGCCACGCAGGCCGCCATCGCCGGGCGCGTTCGGGCGCGTTTCGTTCACGGGCATCGTGCCTGCGACGGTGGCCGGCGCGGTGAGTACGCTAGAATGAGACGATCCATCGCCCGACCTTCACTCACTTTGCCCGCAGCGTCAACCGCCACAATGAATGCCAACACGCTGAGCGAGATGCTGCAGGCGCAGCGCGGCGCCGACCGCTCGATCACCTACCACGAGAGCGAAAGCGGCCAGCGCGTCGTGCGCTATGGCGAACTGCATGAGCGCGCGCTCGGCATCCTGCATCACCTGCAGCAGCTCGGCGCAAAGCCGGGCGACCGCCTGTTGCTGTTCCTCGCGAGCAACGAGGCCTTCATCGACGCGTTCTGGGCCGGCATCCTCGGCGGCATCGTGCCGGTGCCCGTGGCGCCCGGCATCAGCGACGAGCACCGCCACAAGCTGCTGCGCATCGCCGCGCAGCTCGGCGCGCCGTTCCTGTACACGGAACGACGCCTGCTCGAACGCATCCGCAATTTTGCCGATGAACACCAGCAACAGGCGGCCTACGCCCGGCTCGCCGCGCGCGCCTTCGTCACCGACGACCTGGTCGACGTCAGCCGCGCCGGCCGCATCCACGCCGCGCGGCCCGAAGATCCGGCCTTCGTGCAGTATTCATCCGGTTCGACCAGTTCGCCGAAGGGCGTGGTGCTGACGCACGCCAACCTGCTCGCGAACATGCGCGGCACGACGCAGGCGGTGCGCTACACCGATGAGGACATCAGCCTGTCGTGGATGCCGCTGACGCACGACATGGGCCTGATCGGCTTCCACATCTTCCTGCTCTGCAACCGCATCAACATGCACCAGATGGCCACCGAGCTGTTCGTGCGCCGGCCGGTGCTGTGGCTGCAGACCGCCTCGAACGTGCAGGCCACGCTGCTGTGCTCGCCGAACTTCGGCTACCGGCACTACCTGAAGGTGCTCGGCGACCGCCCGCTCGACGCGCTCGACCTGAGCAGCGTGCGCGTGATCTTCAACGGCGCCGAGCCGATCAGCCTCGCGCTGTGCGATGAGTTCATGGATCGCTGCGCGCCGGCGCGGCTCAAACGCACCGCGATGTTCCCGGTCTACGGCCTGGCCGAAGCCAGCGTCGCGGTCAGCTTCCCGCCGCTCGGCTCCGCCTATCACGCCAGCCACTTCGATCGCCACCAGCTCAATCCCGGCCAGCACGTCTCAATCGTGTCCGCGGGCGACCGCAGTGCGCTCTCGCTGGTGGCGGTCGGCAGCGCGATTCCCTACTGCGAGCTGCGCATCGCCGGCGATGACGACCAGCCGCTGCCGGATGAACACGTCGGCCACATCCAGATCCGTGGCGCGAACGTCACCGCCGGCTATCTCGACGCGCCCGAGGCCAACGCCGCCGTGCACACCGCCGATGGCTGGTTGCGCACCGGCGATCTGGGCGTGGTGCACGAGCGCGAGCTGTACATCACCGGCCGCCACAAGGAAATCCTGTTCGTCAACGGACAGAACTACTATCCGCACGACCTCGAGGCGGTCGCGCTCGAGGTGCCGGGGGTCGAGCTCGGCAAGATCGTCATCAGCGGCGTGCGCGCCAGCGGCGCCGAGAGCGATGCGCTGGTCGTGTTCGTGCTGAACCGCGGCGAGCTGGCGGATTTCCTGCCGCTGGCGCAGCGCGTGGCGCGGCGCATCGGCGAACACGCCGGTCTTGCGGTCGATGCGGTCGTGCCGGTGCGGCGTATCCCGAAGACCACCAGCGGCAAGGTGCAACGGCACCTGCTCGAAGAGGAATACCTGGCCGGCGCCAACGACGCCGACCTTGCGACGCTGCGCGCGCTGGCGGCCGCGAGCGGCGTGCGCCTCGATGGCGGCAGCGGCGTGGAGGCCGAGCTGCAGGCCATCTGCGATGCGGCGCTGGAAGGGCGGCGCATCGGACCGAACGACAGCCTGTTCGACGTCGGCGTCAGCTCGATCAAGCTGGTCGGCATGCAGGAGCGCATCGAACAGCGCTGGCCCGGATTGATCGACGTCACCGACATCTTCGATCATCCGAGCATCGCCGAACTGGCGCACCTGATCGAAGCGCGCCTGCAACAGCGGCAGGCCACATGAGCGAGACCTCGACACCCAACGCGGCCGCGGCCGCGCGCGCGCTGCTCGCGGTGCGCCGCGGCGGTCCGCGTTTGCGCGCGCTGCCGGCGCCGCTCGCGCCGAAGACGCTGGCCGAGGCCTACGCGATCCAGTACGCGCTGCTGCGCGAACTCAACAGCAGCATCGCCGGCTGGAAGGCCTCGCTTTTCGACGCCGAGAACGGCATCTGCGCGCCGCTCCCCGCAAACGCCGTGCGCGATGCGCCCGCCTATCTGGTGCCGGCAAGATTGCCGACACAGCAGAACACGCGTTTCGGCATCGAAGCCGAGGTCGCATTCCGGCTTGGCAACGATCTGCCGCCGCTGCGCGCGGGCGCGCGCTACGACCGCGAGACGGTCAGCGCGGCGCTCGTCAGTGCGCACGCGGTGATCGAGGTGGTCGTCAGCCGCTACGTCGATGCCGATGTGGTCACGCAGCTCGAGCGTGTCGCCGACAATTTCATGAACGAACTGCTGATCGTCGGTCCGTCGTGCACGTCGTGGCGCTCGCTGGCGCTGGCGCAACTGCCGCTGGAACTGCGCATCGACGGCAAGCCCGTGTTCCAGGCGCGCGGCGGGCATCCGCTCAATGATCCGCTGCGGCCGGTGGTCTGGCTCGCCAACCACCTGTCGGAATTCGGCCAGGGGCTGCGCGCCGGCGAGATCGTGACGACCGGCAGCTGGAACGGCGTGCACCACGTCACGCTGGAACAGAGCGTGTCGGCCTGGTTCGACGGCCTCGGCACCTCGATCGTGCGCTTCTAGGCCTTGGCCGGCGGCTCCAGTTTCCAGCGCCGGTGGGTCCACGCCCAGTCTTCCGGGTGCTCGCGCACCAGCGCTTCAACGCGCGCTGCGTAGCGGCCGATGAGCTCCGGCGTGTCCAATTTTTCAGTGGCCGTTGCCAGCGGTTCGAAACGCGTCTCGTAGTAACCGCGGCGCACGCGGCGCAGCGCCATGAAGTAGACGGCGTAGCCGCCGGCACGCGCGATCTCGGCGGGGCCGGGAAAGAAGGCGGTTTCGCGCCCGAAGAAGCGCAGCCATACGCGCCCCGGGCTGGACGTGGGCACCTGGTCGGCCACCATGCCGATCGCGTGCGCGCTGCCACGGCGGCGCAATACTTCGCGCAGCAGGCGCTTGCCGGGCACCATGCGCGTGCCGAAGCGGCCGCGCACGCCCAGCATCAGGCGGTCGGCCGCCTCGCTGTGCGGCGGCTTGTAGGCCGCCAGGAACGGCGCGCCGAAGCCGAGCGCGAGCGCCTGCAGCAGCCATTCCCAGTTGCCCTGGTGTGCGGCGAGCACCAGCACCGGCGTGCCGCCGGCCAGCTGTGCGCGCACGCCCGGCATGTCCGGCAGCGTCATGCGCGCGCGCAGCTCTTCGGCACTCATGCTGGCGAGGCGCGGCAACTCGAACAGCACGGCCGCCAATGAATCGTAGTGCCGCCGCAGCACGCGCGCGCGCGTGGCGGCGTCGAGTTCCGGCATTGCCGCGGCCAGGTTGTCGCGCGCCACTTTCACGCGATAGCGCAGCACATCACGCATCAGGAACGCGGTCACTGCCGCGAGCGCGTACATCACCGGCAGCGGCACGCGCCCTGCCAAGCGCAGCCACCAGGCCGGCGTGGAAATATCCTTGCTAGAATTCACGGCGGCTCGCAGTCTAGCAGTGCCCGATGCGGGCGCGGGGTTCGCCATGCTCTGGATCAAGTGCTTTCATGTGCTGGCGGTCATGGCCTGGATGGCCGGCATCTTCTACCTGCCGCGCATCTTCGTGCACTACCAGGAAGGACGAACGGCGGGCGAGGACGTGCGCCGCCTGGTCACGATGGCCAGCCGCCTGTACGGATTCATGACGCTGATGGCGATCGCGGCGCTGGCGCTGGGAGTCTGGCTGTGGCGCGGCTACGGTTTCGCGGGCACTTGGCTGCAGGTGAAACTGCTGCTGGTGATGGGCCTGATCGGCTATCACCTCGCCTGCCGCGTGTTCGTGCAGCGCCTGAAGGCCAACGCCGCGCTGCCGGGTGGCATGGCGCTGCGGCTGTTCAACGAAGCGGCACTGCTGCTGGTCGTGCCGATCCTGATCATGGCGATCGTCAAGCCGTTTGGCTGAACAGCGGCCGCTCCGGGCTGCTGCGCGCCAGCCGCGCATCGAAGGCCATGCAGATGTTGCGCAGGAAGCCGCGCCCGGCCTCGGTGACCTTGCAACCCTGCGCCTCGAGTTCCACCAGGCCGTCGTCAGCGAAAGCGGCGAGCCGCGTCGCGATGTCGTCGAGGAACGGCGTCGCATCGGCGCCGCTCCAGCGCGTTTCCATGCGCGTCATCAGATTCAGGATATGCCGCCGCAGTACCTGGTCTTCGGCATTGAGCACGTGGCCGCGCTGGATCGGCAGCTCGCGCCGCGCGATACGCTCGTGGTATTGCTGCAGGTCTTTTTCGTTCTGCACGAAGGCATCGACCGCGTCGCCGATCGCCGATACGCCGAGGCCCAGCAGCGGGCGCGTGAACGCTTCGGTGTAGCCCATGAAATTGCGGTGCATCGTGCCCTCGCGCGCGGCCAGCCACAGGCTGTCGGTCGGCAGGGCGAAGTGGTCGAGGCCGATCTCGCGGTATCCCGCAGCCTCCAGCCGATCGCGGGCGCGCTCATACAGCGCGCGCTTGTCGCGCCCCTCGGGCAGGTCGATCTCGGTGAAGCGCCGCTGGCCGGGCTTGATCCACGGCACGTGCGCATAGCCATACAGCGCGATGCGGTCGGGCCGCAGCTCGCACACCGCCGTCATCGTCAGGTCGATGCTGGCGCCCGTCTGGAACGGCAGTCCGTAGATCAGGTCGTAGTTGACGCTGTTGAACCCGAGCCGGCGCGCTTCCTCGGTCACGCTGCGCACCTGCGCCACGCTCTGCACGCGATTGACGATGTCCTGCACGGCCGGATCGAAATCCTGCACGCCAAGGCTGATGCGCCGGAAGCCGTGGCGCGCCAGCAGCCGCAACTGTTCGGCGGTGGTGACGCGCGGATCGACTTCGATCGACAGTCTCGCCTCGGGCCGCAGCTGCACGGCGCCGAGTATTCCCTCGAGCAAGGCATCGAGCTCGGCCGGATCGAGGAACGTCGGCGTGCCACCACCCAGGTGCAGCTCGCCGAGCCCGAGCTGCGCGATGTCGAGCCGTTCACGGTACAGCGCGAGCTCGGTCAGTACGGCCTGCACGTACGGCATGATGATCGCGTGCGTGCGCGTCACGCGCGTGTTGCAGCCGCAGAACGTGCACAGCGCACGGCAAAACGGCACGTGCACGTAGATCGACGCGCCCGGCGAGTCGCCGGCACGCAAGGCCGTGCGCAGGTGCGCGAGCCACTGCGTTTCATCCGGCGTGGCATCCCAGTAGGGAACCGTCGGGTAGCTGGTGTAGCGCGGGCCGGCCACGTCGTACTTGGCGAGTCGCGCACTGCGTTCGGCTGCGTTCACGAAAACATCTCCCGCTGGAGCCTCAGCACCAGCCGCACGTTGTCTTCCGGCGTGTGCTGCAACACGCCGTGTCCGAGTCCGCAGACCCAGGCCGCGCGCACTGCCGGCGGCAG
>JAFEDW010000310.1 GCA_018241455.1 Pseudomonadota bacterium
ATGGCGCTCGCCGGCGGCTCTTCGGTGCACTTCCCGACGCCGGAGGGTTACTACTTCCAGGAAGGCGGCGTGTTCAGCTCGGATGGCCATTGCCGGCCGTTCGACAAGAACGCGGAAGGCACGAATTTCACCGACGGCGCCGGCATGGTGGTGCTGAAGCGCGTCGAGGACGCGATCCGCGACGGCAACACGATCTTCGCGGTCATCAAGGGCGGCGCGATCAACAGCGACGGCGGTGACAAGGGCTCGTTCTCGGCACCGAGCGTCAACGGGCAGGCGGCGTGCATCCGCGATGCTTTGAATGACGCCGGCGTCGATGCCGGCACGCTGCAGTTCCTCGAAGCGCACGGCACCGCGACGCCGATCGGCGATCCGATCGAGATGGAGGGCCTGCGCCAGGCGTTCGCGACGCGCGCCGATCCGTCGCGGCTGCAGTACTGCGGCCTCGGCTCGGTCAAGAGCAACATCGGCCACACCACCGCTGCGGCGGGCGTGGCGAGCCTGATCAAGACCGCGATGGCATTGCGGCATACGGTGATTCCGGGCACGGTGCATTTCGAGACGCCGAATCCAGGGCTCGAGATCGAGAACTCGCCGTTCTACGTCGTCGCGAAGACGATGGATTGGCCGCGCGGCGAACCGCTGCGCCGCGCCGGCATCAGCTCCTTCGGCATCGGCGGCACGAATTCGCACGTCATCGTCGAAGAAGCGCCGCCGCCGGCGCTCACTGACGAGGCGGCCCCGGAGCGTCCGTTCGAGTTGTGGCCGGTGTCGGCACGCACCGTGGCGCAGCGCGACGCGCAGTTGCAGTCGCTGAGCGCCGAGCGCTACTGGCCGCGCGATGTCGCGCACACGCTGCAGACCGGCCGCGCGCGCTTCGCGTATCGCGGCGCGCGCGTGCGGCTCAACCAGCTCGCGGACGACGATGTGCTGGTGCAGCCGGCGCAGCGCGCGATCGACGAGCCGCGCTCGGTGTTCATGTTCCCGGGCCAGGGCGCACAGTACATCGGCATGGGCCGGAGCCTGTACGAATCGATTCCCGAATTCCGCGCCACGTTCTCGCGCGTGTGCGAACTGCTGGGCGAGGAGATGGGGCTCGATTTCAAGGCCTTCATTTTCGATGACGCGAACGTCGAGACACTCGAGAACACGCGCTTCACGCAGCCGGCGCTGTTCGCGATCGAAGTGTCGCTCGGTCGCATGCTGCTCGATTTCGGCCTCAAGCCCGATTACATGATCGGCCACAGCATCGGCGAGTTCGTCGCCGCGCATCTCGCCGGCGTGTTCAGCCTTGAAGACGCGGTGCGGTTGATCGCGGCGCGTGGCCGGCTGATGGCCGACCTGCCGCGCGGGCGCATGCTGTCGGCGCGCGGTGCCGTGGCCGCCGTCGTGGCCGCCGCCGGCGAGCCGGTCGACGTCGCCTCGATCAACGGCCCGGTGCACAGCGTGCTGGCCGGTGACTTCGAACAGATCGCACGCGTGCAGGCGCGGCTCGAAGCGGCCAACATTCCGTGCCGCCCGCTGCACACCTCGCACGCCTTCCACTCGGCGATGATGGAACCGGTGGTCGCGCCGTTCCTTGACATCGTGCGCAGCGTACGCTTGAGCGCGCCACAGCTGACGATCGTGTCGACCGTCACCGGCGAAGTCATGACCGCCGCCGATGCGACGAACCCCGAGTACTGGGCGGGGCATCTGCGCGCCACGGTGAAATTCTCGCCGGCGGTGTTCAAGGCGCTCGAGCTCGGCGCGAACGTGTTCCTCGAATGCGGCCCGCGCACGACGCTGTCCAGCCTGGTCGTGCAGCATTTCGCCAGCGCCGGGAAGAGCGCCGACGAGCGCATCGCCGTCTCGATGCTGGCCGACAGCCCGGCGCCGGCGGTCGAGATCGGCGGCGTGGGTGCCGCGCTCGCGCGCCTCTGGTGCGCCGGCATCGAATTGCCGTGGGAGCGCATCTGGGCGGCCGGACGCAAGGTGCCGCTGGTCACGGCCTACCCGTTCACGCACAAGCAGTTCCGCTTTTCGGAAGGGCGCACGCCGGAGATTCGCGCGGCTGCGAGCCACGCCGTACCCGCGGCGGACCTGGCCGTGCCCGCGCTGGCTGCCCCGGTTGCTGCGCAGGCCGCAGCGGCAATGACTGGTGCGGCGAACGGTGCCGCGCCCGCGCAGGACGAAAAGGCTGCGCTGGTCACGCAGCTCGGTCGGTTATTCGGCGAGTACTCGGGGCTTTCGATCCAGTCGTCCGAGTCGACCTTCGTCGAATTGGGGTTCGACTCGCTGCTGCTGATGCAGATCGGCGTGCAGATCGGCAAGCTGTTTGGCGTGTCGGTGGCGCTGCGCGACCTGATGCAGCGCCTCAATACGCTGCCCGCGCTGGCCGCCCACATCCTGGCGACGGCGGCGCCCGAGAAACTGCAGCACCTGCGCGCAGCCGCACCGGCGGCGATGCCCGCCGCGTTGAGCGCGGTGGCGCCTGTCGCGGCGCCCGTTGCGGTGCCCGCGGCACCCACCGCCGCGCCGATGGCCCATGGCGCCGCAGTCGCGTCGCCGGCGATGACGCTGGCGTTCGACGACGCGCAATCGATGCGCGCGCAGCTGCAGGTGCTGCAGGCGCT
>JAFEDW010000311.1 GCA_018241455.1 Pseudomonadota bacterium
TCGCGGGCGCGAGATTGCTGACCTACTGGTTTCCGGCCGTGGCGCCGTGGCATTTCACGCTGGCACTCATGGCCGTATTCACGCTGCTGAACCTGCTGTCGGTGCGCTCGTGGGGCGAGACCGAGTACTGGTTCGCGTCGATCAAGGTCATCGCCATCACGGTGTTCCTGGGCGTCGGTGTCGTGGTGGCCTGCGGATGGTGGCCGGGATTGCCCGGTGGCTTCGCCAACCTGAGCGCGCATGGCGGCTTCTTCCCGAAGGGATACGTGCCCGTGCTCACCGGCGCGGTGGCGGCCACCGGGTTTTACTTCGGTTCCGAGATCGTCACCGTGGCGGCGGCCGAATCCGCGGAGCCGGCCCAGGCCGTGGCGCGCGCGACGCAGTCGGTGGTGTCGCGCGTGCTGGTGTTCTACGTCGGTTCGATCCTCGTGGTCGTCACGCTGGTGCCGTGGAATTCACCGGGCATCATCCAACCCTATGTCACGGCACTCGCGGCGTTGCATGTGCCGGGTGCGGCGCAGATCATGAACGCGGTGATCCTGACGGCCGTGCTGTCGGCGCTCAACAGCGGGTTGTTCGCTTCCTCGCGCATGGTCATGGCGCTCGCGCGCCGGAGCGACGCGCCGCGCGGGCTGGCGAAGCTCAATGCGCGCGGCGTGCCGGCGCGCGCGATCCTGGTCAGCACGGCATTCGGCTATGCCGCGGTCATCATGAACTACGTGTCGCCGGAACACGTGTTCGCGTTCCTCGTCGATTCCTACGGTACCGTGGCGATCTTCGTCTACCTGCTGATCGCGTTCGCGCAGCTGCGGCTGCGCCGGCAACTGGAGCGTGAGGCGCCGGAGCGGCTGCGGGTGCGCATGTGGGCGTATCCGGCTCTGACGATCGTGGCGATCGTCACGATGTTCGCGATCGTCGCGGCGATGGCGTTCATCGAGGACCAGCGCCTGCCGTTGCTGTTCGGCGTCGCCAGCGCACTGGCGATGTTGTGCGGCTATGCATTGCGCCGCCGCGCCGGGGGAGCAGCTGCGCCGACCTGATTCGAGCTGCGTTGCGCGCCGGCAGGCGCTTCAATGGTGCTGCATCAGCTGCGAGAGGGCTCGCGCACCGGTGAGCACCGCCAACAACATCAGCAGGCGCAGCGCCCAGCGGCGCGCCGCATCGGAATCGGCGCGCTTGAAGCGATGATTGCCGAGCCAGACACCGGCGGCCAGCGGCGGCAGGAACCAGGCCGCGCGCACCAGCGTGGCGGTGGTGATCAGCCCATTCCAGCCCTGCCAGGCCACGCCGATCAGATCGGAGAAAAAGAAATACGTGATCAATGAAGCGCGGCCGGCCGCGACGCCCGCGGGCGAACTGAAGAAGAACAGGATCACCGGTGGCCCGCCCATGCCGAAGGCGCCGTTGGCCAGGCCCGAGGCCGTGCCCGCGGTGAACGCGACGCCCGCGCCCGGCATGCGCTGCAATCGGAAGCCGCGCGCCAGCGCGATCGCCGACACGAACACGAACACCGCCAGCGCCAGGGTCAGCGGCAGCACCGGTGCGTGCGCCAGTGCGTACACGCCGAATGGCGTGCCGACCAGCGCGCCGACGAACAGCAGCGCCAGCTCGCGCCAATGCACCAGGTGCCAGACGCCCGGCAGCAGCGTCAGGCTCGCCAGCATCTCGAGCATGAAGATCGTGGGAATGATCGTCGCCGGCGGCATGACCAGCGCAATGGCCGTGATCGCCAGCAGCGAAAAGCCGAAGCCGCTGTAGCCGCGCACCACGGCCGCCACGAAGATGCAGCCGGCCGCGTAGAGATAAGCAGGAGTCAGCGCGATCAAGGCAGATTCCCACCGCAGCCGATGCGGGCCAAAAGGTGTTAGGCTCTCGCCGCCATCGCGAACCGGGAAACAGGCGGCGGCGCAATTTATGCAAGGGTCCCGGAGCTGTCAATTGAGCCGTAGCAGAAAGCCAAGCCGCACCATTCGCCATCCCGCGCGCCGTCCGCGTCACACGGTGCGCAGGCCCGGCAAGGGCGAACCCACGGCGGCTGAAGGCATCGTTTCACCCAACCGCGCAGGATTCGGGTTCGCGCGCGTCGAGGGCATCGAAGGCGGCGTGTTCCTGCCGCCGCGCGAGATGTCCGGCCTGGTGCAGGGCGATCGCGTCAGCCTCTCGCTCCACAAGGATGCACAGAACCGCTGGGTCGGCACGGTCAGGAGCGTCCTCGAGCGGGGCTTGAGCGCTTTCCTCGGCGTCATCGAGCGCAGTGGCCACGAGTTGCGCGTGCGCGCGGCCGATCGGCGGCTGGGCATCGTGTGCAACGTGCCGCACTCCGGCGCGCAGGGTGTGCAGGCCGGTGACTGGGTCATCGCCGACATCAAGCGCTATCCGGCCGACGGCGCGGCGGGCGAAGCCTGGGTGCGCAAGCGCCTGGATCCGGAGCGGCCGCTCGAGATGGCAACCGAAGCCGCGATCGCGCGCTTCGACCTCGGGCAGGACTTCACCACCGGCGTGCTCCACGAAGCGAAGCGATTCGGCAGCCACGTCGATCCGGCCGAGGCCGCGAAGCGCGTCGACCTGCGCGACGTGCCGCTGGTGACCATCGACG
>JAFEDW010000312.1 GCA_018241455.1 Pseudomonadota bacterium
GTGTTGCGCGAGCAGGGCGTCAACAGCCAGGTGGAGATGGCCGCCGTGCTCGAGCGCGCCGGTTTCGAGCCGCACGACGTGCACATGAGCGACCTGCTCGGCGGCCGCCGGCAGTTGCGGGGCTTCCGCGGGCTGATCGCCTGCGGCGGATTTTCCTACGGCGACGTGCTGGGCGCCGGCGGCGGCTGGGCGCAGTCGATCCTGTTCCACGAGGCAACGCGCCGTGAATTCGCCGACTTCTTTGCGCGCGCCGACAGCTTCACGCTGGGCGTCTGCAATGGCTGCCAGATGCTCGCGCTGTTGCGCGAGCTGATTCCGGGCGCGCAACACTGGCCGACGTTCCTGCGTAATCGCAGCGAACAGTTCGAAGCGCGCCTGAGCCTGGTCGAGATCCTCGACTCGCCGTCGGTATTGCTGGCCGGCATGCAAGGATCGGTGCTGCCGATCGCCGTGTCGCATGGCGAAGGGCGCGCCGCGTTCGCCACCGACGCGGACCAGCTGCACTGCACGGAACAACGCCTCGTCGCCTGCCGCTACAGCGACGGGCGCGGCACTGCCGCGCGGCTGTATCCGGCGAATCCGAACGGGGCGCCCGGCGGGCTCGCCGCGCTGACCACGGCCGACGGCCGCGCGACGATCATCATGCCGCACCCGGAGCGCGTGTATCGCACGGTGCAGAATTCCTGGTATCCGCGCGATGCCGGCGAGGACAGCGGCTGGATGCGCCTGTTCCGCAACGCGCGCGCGTGGGTGGGATAGCGCTGTGGCGCGCGGCTAGCGCGCGCCTTGCCGTTGCGCCTGCCGCAGCGCGGCTTCGGCCAGCGGGCGCATCACCGCGTAGCCGGCGGCGTTCGGATGCACGCCGTCATCGGCCAGCGCGGCCTTGAACCCACCGTGGCCGTCCTCGAGCGCGGCGTAGTAGTCGACGTAGGTGAGATGCTCGCGCGCGGCATAATCGCGCAACCAGGCATTCATCGCGGCGATCGACGCCACGGGCTCGACCTGCGGCCGCCAGCCGTAGCGCGCCGCCGGCAGGATCGAGGCGATGATCACGCGTGCGCCGTGCGCGCGCGCCTGCTCGGCCATCGAGGCGATGTTTCCCTCGATGATGGCCAGTGAAGTCGGGCCGCCGTTGCCGGCAATGTCGTTCGTGCCGGCCAGGATGTGCACGATTGCCGGGTGCAGGTCGATGACGTCGGCGCGGAACCGCACCAGCATCTGTCCGGTCGTCTGGCCACTGATGCCGCGATCGAGCCGCTCGGGCCCGAAGAAATCCGGCTGCAGGTTCTTCCAGTTCTCGGTCAGTGAGTCGCCGAAGAACACGACCCGCGCGCCCGTGGCCGGTGGCAGCGCGGCGTTCTCGCCGCTGTAACGGCACAGCTGGCCCCAGTCGCGGCCCAGCCAGTCGTGCATCCAGTTCTGGTAGGGATCGGCGCTGGCCTGGTGGGCCGCGGTCGGCTGCACCGGCACGTCGCGGCAGGGATGATCCGATACACCGACGTCAATCCCGGCCGCGGCCGATGTGGCCGCTGCCATCGCGATGACGGCCGGCAGCAGCGAGGCTGCCAAGGTCCTTTTGCCGCTGCGCACGGGCCGGATTCCTTCAGTTGTCGATGCGTTGGCCGCCGATCCAGGTCTGCTGCACAGTATAGCGGTCATCGGCAATCAACAGGTCCGCGCGGCAGCCCGGCGCGAGCCGGCCGTGGCTCGCGCTCAATCCGAGGAATTGCGCGGGATACTCGCTCGCCATGCGGACCGCGTCGACGGCCGGCAGGTCCAGCATCGCGATCGCGTTGCGGACCGCAAGGCTCATGTCGAGCGCGGTCCCGGCCAAGGTGCCTTGTTCATCGACGCATACGCCATCGGCGACCGAGATCGTGCGGCCCTGCAGCCGGAAGCTGCGCGCGTTCGTGCCGATCGGCGGCATCGCGTCGGTCACCAGCATGAAGCGGTCGCGCCGCCGCGCGCGCAGTGCGACCCGCAGCACGCGCGGATCGACATGCCGGCCGTCGACGATCATGCCGCAGTAGGACTCGTCCTCGGCGAGCGCGGCGCCGACGGCGCCCGGCTCGCGCGGCGTCAGCTGCGACATCGCGTTGAACAGGTGCGTGAAGCCACGCAGGCCATGGCGCCGCGCCGTCTCGATCTCGGTGGCCGTGGCGTTCGTATGGCCTGCCGAGAGGATCACGCCGGCCGCGCTCAGCTGGTCGAGCGCTTCCGGCTTCGCCAGCTCCGGCGCCAGCGTGACCAGCGTGACGCCGCGCCTGAGCGAGCTGAGCAGCGCGACGGCTTCGCGCCCCAGCTCCAGGAAATGCGCCGCGTTGTGCACGCCCTTGCGCCGTTCGTTCAGGTACGGGCCCTCGATGTGGATGCCGAGCACGCCCGGCACGCCGGCGGCGATCGCCGCATCGACCGCGCCAATCGCGGTCTCGACCACGGCCAGGTCGTCGCTGATCAACGTGGGCAGGAAGCCGGTGGTGCCGAAGCGTGCGTGCGCGCGCGCGATCGTGCGGATACCGTCGATGGTCGGCAGGTCGTTGAACAGCACGCCGCCGCCGCCGTTGACCTGCACG
>JAFEDW010000313.1 GCA_018241455.1 Pseudomonadota bacterium
CGCCGGCGCCGTGCAGGCCGGCACGCTGTCATTGGTGCTGCGCAAGTTCGAACCGGAGCCGATTCCGGTGAGCCTCGTGTACCTGCGCCAGCCGCTGTTGCCGGCCAAGCTGCGCACCTTCCTGGATTTCGCCGCGCCCCGGCTCAAGTCGCGCCTGCTCTGGCCTGCGCGCAGCTGATCGTCCACAATCGCACGCCAACGGGAGGGCGCGCCGATGAACTTCATCCTCAAGCTCAGCAGCCTGCATGCGGCCCTGGGGCGCGCGCTCGATCGCCTGCAACCGCTGCTGTTGCTCGGCACGCGGTTCTACGTCGGCTGGCAGTTCACGAAATCCGGCTGGCTCAAGTACAGCTCGTGGGACACGACGCTCGGGCTGTTCCGCGACGAATACCACGTGCCGCTGCTGCCGCCCGATGTCGCGGCCGTCATGGGCACCTGCGGGGAACTCGGATTCCCGATCCTGCTGTACCTCGGCCTGTTCGGCCGCGTCGGCGCGCTCGGCACGCTGTTCGTCAACGTCATGGCCGTCATTTCCTATCGGCAGGTACTGCTGTCCGAGGGCTTCGAGGCCGCACTCGGCCAGCACGTGCTGTGGGGCTTCATGCTGCTCGTGCTGCTGGTATTCGGTCCGGGCCGCATTTCGCTCGACGCCCTGCTCGAGCGGCGGGCACGAAAGGGCTGAAAAACCCGCGCGGCGGGGCCGGAAACCGGCCCTGTGGTATATTGCGCGCCCCTGCGTTCCCGGCCCGGTTGACGGGCCCGAGTGGCGCGACCAAAAAATTTAGAAGTCTTTGATTTCCGGAGGATTTTCCATGGATGCCGCTAACTGGCTGTGGCTGGCTGTGATCGCCGGCCTGCTCGCCGTCGCCTACGGTGTGTTGTCGATGCTCTCGATCCTGCGGCTCGATGCAGGGAACGCCCGCATGCAGGAAATCGCCGCCGCGATCCAGGCCGGCGCGAAGGCCTACCTGAACCGCCAGTACACGACCATCGCCACGGTCGGCGTCGTGCTGTTCATCGTGCTCGGGCTCGCGCTCAACTGGGTGTTGGCGGGCGGCTTTGCGGTCGGTGCGCTGTTCTCCGGGCTGGCCGGCTATATCGGCATGAATATATCGGTGCGCGCGAACGTGCGCACCGCGCAGGCCGCCACGACCGGCCTCAACGCCGCGCTGCAGGTCGCGTTCCGCGGCGGCGCGATCACCGGCATGCTGGTCGTGGGCCTGGGCCTGCTCGGCGTCGCCGGATATTTCATCCTTGCGCGCACATTGCTGGCGGGCAACGCCAACGCCGATGACATCGCGCTGCATTCGCTCGTCGGTCTCGCCTTCGGCGGCTCGCTGATCTCGATCTTCGCGCGACTGGGCGGCGGCATTTTCACCAAGGGCGCCGACGTCGGTGCCGACCTGGTCGGCAAGGTCGAAGCCGGCATCCCCGAGGATGATCCGCGCAACCCGGCCGTGATCGCCGACAACGTCGGCGACAACGTCGGCGACTGCGCCGGCATGGCCGCCGACCTGTTCGAGACCTACGCCGTGACGATCGTCGCGACGATGGTGCTGGGCGGATTGATGCTGAAGGAAGCCGGCATGGCCGCGATCGTGTTCCCGCTGGCGCTCGGCGCGGCCTCGATCGTCTCCTCGATCATCGGCACCTTCTTCGTCAAGACTTCCGACGGCGGCAAGATCATGAACGCGCTCTACAAGGGCGTCATCGTCGCGGGCGTCATTTCGGCGGTGCTGTTCTGGTTCATCACCAAGCAGATCATGCCGGGCAATTTCGGCGCGATGTTCGGCTGCGAGGTCGTGGGCCTCGCGCTGACCGCCGTACTGATCGTCATCACCGAGTACTACACCGCGACCGAATACAAGCCGGTGCAGCTGGTGGCCGCGGCCTCGCAGACCGGCCACGCGACCAACATCATCGCTGGCCTCGGCGTGTCGATGAAGTCGACGGCGCTGCCGGTGATCGCGGTGTGCGCCGCGATCTTCGGCGCCAACGCGCTCGCCGGCCTGTACGGCATCGCGATCGCCGCCACCGCGATGCTGTCGCTGACCGGCATGATCGTCGCGCTCGACGCTTATGGCCCGATCACCGACAACGCCGGCGGCATCGCCGAGATGTCGAAGCTCGACAAGAAGGTGCGCGACATCACCGACCCGCTCGATGCGGTGGGCAACACGACCAAGGCCGTGACCAAGGGCTACGCGATCGGCTCGGCCGGCCTCGCCGCGCTGGTGCTGTTCGCCGACTACACGCACAACCTCGAGTCGCACCTGGCCACCGCGGGCCGCGCGATGGTCGGATTTTCGCTGAGCGATCCGGCCGTCATCATCGGCCTGTTCGTCGGCGGCATGGTGCCGTTCCTGTTCGGCGCGATGGCGATGGAAGCCGTCGGCCGCGCGGCGGGCTCGGTGGTCACCGAAGTACGCCGCCAGTTCCGCGAGATCAAAGGCATCATGGAAGGCAGCGGCAAGCCCGATTACTCGCGCGCCGTCGACCTGCTGACCAAGGCGGCGATCAAGGAGATGGTGGTGCCCTCGCTGCTGCCGATCCTCGTGCCGATCGTCGT
>JAFEDW010000314.1 GCA_018241455.1 Pseudomonadota bacterium
TCGAATCGTCGACCACCAGCAGTCGGTGTTGTGGCGCGTCCACCAGTCAGGCTTCCTGAGGTCTACGCCGCGCTCGAATGCGAAGGCGCCGTGGCGTCGCGCCGCGGCAGCAGCATCTTGAAGCGGGTGTACTTGCCCGGTTGCGTCGAGATGCCGATGCGGCCGCCGCACTCGCGCACCGTGTTGTTGACGACGTCGAGGCCGACGCCGCGGCCGGCGTGCTCGGTGACTTCGCTCGCTGTCGAAAAGCCCGGCTGGAAGAGCATGCGGTAGGCGCCGCTCTGGTTGAGCGCCGCGGCTTGCTCGGCGTCGAGCAGGCCGCGCTCGAGCGCGCGCTCGCGGATGCGCGCAGGATCGAGGCCCTGGCCGTCGTCCTCGACCAGCAGCGAGTACTCCTGCGGGCTGGCTTCCGCGAAACGCACGCGGATTGCGCCAGTCGGCGGCTTGCCGGCGGCGGCGCGCTGCTCGCGCCCCTCGATGCCGTGCACGATCGCATTGCGCACCATCTGGATGCAGATGTCACGGACCACCGGCTGGTATTCGGCCGGCACGAGGTCGAGCCCTTCGCAGGCGAGGCGCACCTGGCGCCCGCCGGGCGCACTGACTTCGCGCGCCAGGCGCTGCAACGACTGCTCGAGGCTGGGAGGGCGCTCCGGTGCGACCGCCGGCGGCTTGCGCGTGGCGATCACGGCGGTGTCGCCGTGGTGTTCGGGCGCGATATCGTTGGCCGATACGGCGCTGGAGCGCGCCTGCTCGACGCGTTCCTGCATCGCGCCGATCAATTGCTTGTGGCCCAGCAACTCATCGAGCTTGACCACCACCGGCACGAAATCGTCGCCAGCCAGCGTCGGCCGTTCGCGCAATGTGGACAGCAGTTCCTCGACCGCGTGCGTGCGCTCGACGAAACTGTTCATGCCGAGCGCGGCGGCCTCGCCCTTCAGCAGGTGCATCTCGCGGAATACGCCCTGCAGCTTCTGCTGCAGTTCGGTGTTGGCGATGCCGGGGCTGCGCAGCAGCGCATTGCTGCGGCGTACGCCGACCTCGACATTGTTGAGGAACGACTGCAGCTGCAGCGGCTCGGTCTGCAGCAGCTGCAGCAGCAACGCCGAGTTCGAGTCGTTGTTGGCGCGCAGCTGCTCGAGCTCGCGCTGCAGCAGCACCCGGTCGGTCACGTCGGCGACGACGCCGAGCACGAAGTCGGTCGACGCGCCGCTGGCGCGCGCGCGCCGGAACGAGAACGACAGGTAGCGCTGTTCGGGCGAGCCGCCCGGCGTCTTGTGGAATGTCACCTCGATCTGGTTCAACGGATTGACCGATTCGATCAACTCCTCGTTGACCTTGTCCTTCCACAGCAGGCCGAGGAACTTGCCGGCCGCCAGCAGGGTCTTGTCATCGACCAGCGGCCGCAGCAGTTCCTCGAAAGTCTGGCCAGCCGGGGCGGGCGCGCGCAGCAGCGCCACCAGCGAATCGGAATGCGCGCCGCCGATGCGGCCATCGCGCGCGATCAGGAACAGTCCCTCGCGCACCGTGCCGAGGATGTTGCCGATCTGGCGCTGCGCTTCGCCCGCCGCGCGGGCCGACTGGCCGGCGCGCAACGCGAAATACAGCATCATCGCCAACAGCAGCGAGGCCAGGCCGGCGCCGCCCAGCAGCAACGAGCGCAACGACTGGCCGTCATGCACGACCGCGGTGCGCAGCAGGGCCGCGAGGTCGCCGAGCTCGCCGGCCAGCGCGCTGGTATTGCGCGACTGGCTGGCCAGCAATTCATCGACCGTGCGCTTCAGCGCCGTGCCGGCCGGTGTCAGTGCCGAGCCGCCGGCGCTGTCGGCGTACAGGTCGCCGGAACGGTATTTCTCGAGGCCGGCCAGCCCGCTGTCGAGCGGTTGCCAGTTGGCGTGCGCCTGCGAGTACAGCGCGGCGGTATCGCTGCGCGCGGCGAGGCCCGCCTCGCGCATCGCGGCCGCGAGGCGCGCGAAGGCGTGATTGCTGGAGCCGCGGCCGTTGGCCAGCGAACGGAGCGAGTCGCCGACGTAGGTCTGCGTCTCCAGGCCGCGCTGGATCAATGTCAGTTCCGAGCGCAGCAGCTGTGGCTGCGAGCTCAGCGCCGAGGCGAGCTGCAGTGCGGCGGAGGCCGACTGCAGGCGCGCCGCGAGCTGCACGCCGCTGAACAGCAGCAAGGCCAGCGCGGTGGTGCACAGCGCCGTGACGGCCAGCGGCAACCATTGCACACGTTGATTCAGTGACAGCCGGGCCATGCGCTACTCCACGGGCGGAACCTGCCGCATTTACTTGAACGTGATCCGGATGCGCGCGCGCTGGGCCTTGGCCGGATCGGCGAGCGCAGAGGTGTCGTAGTGGCCGCTGCGAACGGCCTGCAGCGCAGCCGAGTCGAAGGTCTTGGCCGGGTCCGCCTCGACCACGTGCGGATCGAGCGCCTTGCCCTTGGGGCTGAGCATGAACTCGACGATCACGTAGCCATGCACGCCGGCATCGAAGGCCTGCTGCGGGTATGGCGCCGAGATCGGCTTCAACGGCCTTGCGGGGATGAAGTCGGCGGCCGGAT
>JAFEDW010000315.1 GCA_018241455.1 Pseudomonadota bacterium
GCAGCACCGCCACCTGCGTGTCACGGTCGTAGACCGGGCCCGACGGATTGGCGTTGCGGTCGGCGCGCAACCCGGACAGGCCGCCGCAGCCGGCCGCGAGCAGCAGGCTCGCCACCAGCGTTGCCCGCGCGGCGATGACGCGGCCGCCGCACGTTGCGCTAGGCCGCATGCGCCTTCCTGCGCGGCAGCGCGGTGCCGGTGACCAGCGTCGGGAGCGGGGCGGCGCCGGCGCGCAACGGAATATGGATGCGGAAATGCGCGCCGCGGAATTCGCCGTCGACGATTTCAATGCTGCCGCCGTGCACCTGCACGAATTCGTGCACCACCGACAGCCCGATGCCGGTGCCACGCACGTGGCCGCCGGGCGCGCGTCCGGTGTGGAAGGCCTCGAATACATTGGCGCGTTCGGCCGGCGGGATGCCGGCGCCGCCGTCGGCGACCTCCAGCACCAGCTCCGTGCCCACGGCGCGCGCGCGCATCGTGATCGTGCCACCGCGCGGGGAGTACTTGATCGCGTTCGACAGCAGGTTCTCGAGGATCAGCCGCAGCTTGCCGCGGTCGGCGATCATCGTGATGTCGTCGATCTGCACGTCGAGACGCACGCGCTGCGAGACCAGCGTCAGTTGCTGGTTCTCCAGCACCTGCTTGACCAGCGGGCGCAGGCGGAATTCGGCGGCGTCGAGGCCGACGCTGTTGCTCTGCCAGGCGCTGTACGAGAGCAGGTTCTCGATCATGCGCTGCAGCTTGATGCTGTTTTCCTGGAGGATCGCGGTCACCTCGCGCTGCCCGGGCCGCAGCTCGCCGACCGCGCCGTCCATCAGCAGCTCGGTGCCTTCGCGGATGTTGGCCAGCGGGGTCTTCAACTCGTGCGACATGTGCCGCAGGAACCGGTTGCGTTCCTGCGCCAGGTCGAGCAGGCGCTTGCGCAGCCACTCGAGCTGCTGGCCCAGGCGCTGCAGGTCTACCGGGCCGCTGACGGCGATCTCGCGGCCGAAATCGCCGCCGCCGAGCTCGGTGATCGCGCGGTCGACCTGGCGGATCGGCCGCCCGATGCCGAGCGCAAAGCTGAGCGTCGCGGCGAGCGCCAGCGGAATCAGCAGGCTCGACTCCCAGAACAGCTCGCGCCGCGCGGCCACCGTCTGGTCGTCGAGCGAAGCCAGCTCCGTGACCTTCTGCGCGTTGGCGAAATGCGAGATGCGCAGCGCCTGGTCATCGAGCGCGCCGAAATCCGGTATCGTGCGCAGCGGCGGGGCGGCGCGCCCGTCCTCGGGCAGCGCCGGCGGCGAGCGCACCGCATCGGCGATGTCACGCTGCAGGGCGACGAACACATCGATTGCCGTGCGCGCCGCCGGGTCGCGCAGCATCGGCCGAAGCTCGCCCATCGTCGTACCCAGCGCCGCATCCTGGTCGTTGAACTTGGCCAGGTCCTGGCTGGTGGCCAGCACCTGGTACACCTGCGCCTCGTGCGCCAGGGAGTTGCGCATCTCGAACATGTCCTGGATCAGCTCGGTCGTGCGGACACTGTCGTTGACCAGTTTCTGGCTGTAGTCGGTAAGCCGGCGCATCTGGAACGTGGCATGCAGGATCGCCGCCAGCAGCGGCATGGTGATGACCCCGATGCCCAGCAACAGGTAGCCATTCAGCGATTTGGGCAGGGCCACGCGCATCCGGCCATTCTAAGGCACATGGGCGGCCGGGGCGCGCGGCCGCGCGTCGCAGGATGGCGACCCCGAATCGGCGTGCCTGGGCGCCCCGGGTGCGGCGCCCCAAGAGCGGGGCGCGCGGCGCTACCAGGGACTGCGTTGCAGCCGTTCTTCCCAGCGCAAGGCCGTGCGGACGATGCCGTCAAGGTCGTCCAGGCGCGGCTGCCACCCCAGCACGGCGCGGATGCGCTCGGCGCCGGCCACCAGCGTCGGCGGATCGCCTTCGCGGCGCGCTTCCTCGCGGATCTCGAGCCGCTTGCCGGCCACGCGCTGCACGCTCTCGAGCACCTCGCGCACGCTGTAGCCGTGGCCGTAGCCGCAGTTCAGCGTCGTCGTCGCGCCGCCGTTGCGCAGGTAATCGAGCGCATGCAGGTGCGCACGCGCCAGGTCGTCGACGTGGATGTAGTCGCGGATGCCGGTGCCATCGGGCGTTGCGTAGTCGGTGCCGTAGATCGACACGTGCGTGCGCTTGCCGACCACCGCCTCGCAGGCGACCTTGATCAGCAGCGTCGCCTTGGCGGTAGCCTGCCCGATGCGGCATTCTGGGTCGGACCCGGCGACGTTGAAGTAGCGCAGCGCCACGGCACGGAGCGGCGTCACCGCCGACAGGTCGCGCAGCATCCATTCCGACATCAGCTTCGAGGTGCCGTAAGCGTTGATGGGCGCCATGGCGCTGTCCTCGTGCGCCACGCCGCCGGCGGGCAGGCCGTAGACGGCTGCGGTGGACGAAAACACGAAGTGCCGGATCCCGGCCTGGTTGCAGGCGGCCAGCAGGCCCCGGGTCGCGCAGGTGTTGTTGCCGTAGTACTTGAGCGGGTCGCGCACCGATTCGGGCACGATGGTGTGGGCCGCGAAG
>JAFEDW010000316.1 GCA_018241455.1 Pseudomonadota bacterium
GGCGCTCGACGTCGGCGAGCCGGCCACGCACCACGCCGTGGAGCCAGAGCGCGCATTCGACCGCCGTCTGCGCGTGGAACTCCGCCGGGTAGCTGATCTTGAACAGCACGTTTTCCATGACGTAGCTGCCGAAGGGTTGCGGCGCGACCAGCGGCTTGCCCTTGAACAGCACGTCCTGGAAACCCCACGTCGGCGCGCTCAACGCCGACGGATAGCCCATTTCCCCGGCGAGCGCGAATAGCGCATGGCGCACCGCGCGCGCCGTGGCATCGCCAGCGGCCCAGCTCTTGCGCGATCCCGTGTTCGGTGCGTGACGATAAGTGCGCAGCGCGCCGCCATCGATCCAGGCATTCGACACGGCGTTGCACACCTGCTCCAGCGTGCCGCCCAGCATCGCGGTGGCCACCGCGGTCGAGGCCACGCGCACCAGCAGCACGTGATCGAGCCCGACGCGGTTGAAGCTGTTTTCGAGCGCCAGCACGCCCTGGATTTCATGCGCCTTGATCATCGCGGCCAGCAGTTCGCGCACCGTGAAGGCCCGGGCATCCGCACCGCCCCGCGCGGCGCGGCGCGAGCGGTAGTCGGCGACCGCGAGGATCGCGCCGAGGTTGTCGGACGGGTGGCCCCACTCCGCCGCCAGCCAGGTGTCGTTGAAGTCGAGCCAACGCACTTGCGCGCCGATATTGAATGCGGCCTGCACCGGGTCGAGCTCGAGGTCGAGCCCCGGCACGCGCGCACCGCCTGGCAATACCGCACCCGGCACGACCGGCCCGAGCAGCTTCGTGCACGCCGGGAATTCCAGTGCCTGGAACGCGCAGGCGAGCGAATCCATCAGGCACAGGCGCGCCGTGTCGTAGGCGAGTTCGCTGTCGATCACCGCCGCATGCGCGTAGCGGGCGATTTCCAGCAGCAGCGGGTCGGGATCGGGCCGCCGTGTCGACCGGGCGTCGTGGCTGCTCATGGCTTCAAGCTCTCAGGTGCGCTGCGCGAGCGGCACGAATGGCTGCCGCTCGGGCCCGGTGTAGTGCGCGCTCGGCCGGATGATCTTGCCGTCCTCGCGCTGCTCGATGATGTGCGCCCCCCAACCGGTGGTGCGCGCGATCACGAACAGCGGCGTGAACATCGCCGTGGGCACGCCCATCGCGTGGTAGCTGACGGCGCTGAACCAGTCGAGATTCGGGAACATGCGCTTGACCTCGGCCATGACCGACTCGAGCCGCGCGGCGATGCGGAACAACCGGTCGTCGCCCGATCGTTCGACCAGCCGCCGCGCGACGCGCTTGATCACTTCATTGCGCGGATCGGAAATCGTGTACACCGGGTGCCCGAAGCCTATGACCACTTCGCGCCGCGCCACGCGCGCGCGGATGTCGGCCTCGGCCTGGTCAGGGTCGCGATAGCGCTGCTGGATTTCCAGCGCCACTTCATTGGCGCCGCCATGCTTCGGCCCGCGCAGCGCACCGATCGCGCCGGTGATCGCGGAATACAGATCCGCGCCGGTGCCCGCGATCACGCGCGCCGCAAAGGTGCTGGCATTGAATTCATGCTCGGCGTACAGGATCAGCGACGTGTGCATCGCGCGCACCCACTCCTCCGGCGGCGGCTGCTGGTGCAACAGGTGCAGGAAGTGCCCGCCGACCGTCGCGTCGCTGGTCTCCACGTCGATGCGCCTCGCGCCGTGCGCGAAGTGATGCCAGTAGCACAGCACCGAAGGCAGGCAGGCAACCAGCCGGTCGATCAGCGCGCGCGCCAACGCCGCATCGTGGCCCGGCGGCTCCGGTTCGAGGCAGCCCAGCATCGAGACCGCGGTGCGCATGACATCCATCGGGTGCGTGGAGGCCGGCAGCAGTTCGAGCACGCTGCGCAGTGACGGCGGCAACCCGCGCAGCGCCTGGAGCTTGCGCCGATAGGCGGCCAGCTCGGCGCGATTCGGCAGCTTGCCGTGAACCAGCAGGAAGGCGATCTCCTCGAACTCGCAGGCCTCGGCGATCTCGAGGATGTCGTAGCCGCGGTAGTGCAGGTCGTTGCCGGTACGCCCGACGGTGCACAAGGCAGTGTTGCCGGCGACCACGCCGGACAGCGCCACCGATTTCTTGGGCCTGTTGCCGAGGTTCGTGGGCTGCTCGTTCATGGTCGCGATCAATTCCGGCCCGCGGCGAACAGTTCGTCGAGCTTGCGTTCGTAGGCATGGTAGTCGAGGTAGCGGTACAGCTCTTCACGCGTCTGCATCAACGGCAATGCCTCGCGCTGGCTGCCGGTGCGGCGGATGATCTCGTAGGTCTTCAGCGCCGCGGCATTCATCGCGCGGTAGGCCGAACAGCAATACAGCGCGATGTCGACGCCCGCGGCTCCCAGTTCATCGCGCGTGTACAGCGGCGTCTGCCCGAATTCGGTGATGTTGGCGAGGATCGGCACGCGCACCGCGCCCTTGATGCGCGTGTACATCGCGATGTCGGTCACGGCCTCGGGGAAGATCATGTCGGCGCCGGCCTCGATGCACGCCAGCGCGAGGCATTGCCGTTGATGCAGA
>JAFEDW010000317.1 GCA_018241455.1 Pseudomonadota bacterium
CGTGGCCGAGCGGCCGGGCGACCTGGTCGTCTATGGCGGCATCGGCAAGGCCGCGCGCAACTGGGCTTGCTACGACGCGATCGTCGCGGCGCTCCGCGCGCTCGGCGACGACGAGACCCTGCTGATCCAGTCGGGCCGCCCGGTGGGCGTGTTCCGCACGCATGCCGACGCGCCGCGCGTGCTGATCGCCAACTCGAACCTGGTGCCGCACTGGGCAACCTGGGAGCACTTCAACGAACTCGATCGCCGCGGACTGATGATGTTCGGGCAGATGACCGCGGGTTCGTGGATCTACATCGGCTCGCAGGGCATCGTGCAGGGCACCTACGAAACCTTCGTCGAAATGGGCCGCCGCCACTTCGGCGGCAAGCTTACCGGCCGCTGGGTGCTCACGGCGGGGCTCGGTGGCATGGGCGGCGCGCAACCGCTGGCCGCGACGATGGCCGGCGCATCGATGCTGGCGATCGAGTGCCGGCAATCGAGCATCGACATGCGGCTGCGCACGCGCTATCTCGACACCCAGGCGCAGACGCTCGATGAGGCACTGAAGATCATCGCTGCAGCCGGCGCGCGCGGCGAATCGGTATCGGTCGGGTTGTGCGCCAACGCTGCCGAAGTGTTGCCGGAGATGGTCAAGCGCGGCATCAAGCCCGATGCGGTCACCGACCAGACCTCTGCGCATGATCCGGTGCACGGCTACCTGCCCATTGGCTGGACGGTGCCGCAGTGGGAGTCGCTGCAAAAGACCGATCCAGCGCGCGTCACGCAGGCCGCGAGCGAATCGATGGCGGTGCACGTGCGCGCGATGCTGCATTTCAAGCACGCGGGCATTCCCACCTTCGACTACGGCAACAACATCCGGCAGGTGGCGCTCGGCCAGGGTGTCAAGGATGCCTTCGACATCCCGGGTTTCGTGCCCGAATACGTGCGGCCGCTGTTCTGCCGCGGCATCGGCCCGTTCCGCTGGGCCGCGCTGTCGGGCGATCCGGCCGACATCGCCAAGACCGACGCGAAGGTGCGCGAGCTGATACCGAACGACGCGCACCTGCATCGTTGGCTCGACATGGCGCGCGAGCGCATCCAGTTCCAGGGCTTGCCCGCGCGCATCTGCTGGGTGGGCCTGGGAGATCGCCATAGACTGGGCCTCGCTTTCAACGAGATGGTCGCTTCCGGTGAACTGGCCGGCCCGATCGTCATCGGGCGCGATCATCTCGACTCCGGTTCCGTCGCGAGCCCGAACCGCGAGACCGAATCGATGCGCGATGGATCGGACGCGGTATCCGACTGGCCGCTGCTCAATGCGCTGCTCAACACGGCGAGCGGCGCCACCTGGGTGTCGATCCACCACGGCGGCGGCGTGGGCATGGGTTATTCGCAACATGCCGGCGTGGTCATCGTCTGCGACGGCACGCCCGCCGCGGCGCGGCGCATCGAGCGCGTGCTGTGGAACGACCCGGCCACCGGTGTCATGCGCCACGCCGACGCCGGCTACGAGATCGCGCTGCAATGCGCGCGCGAACATAAACTCAACCTGCCGATGCTCACGGGCAAGGCGGCGACATGAAGCGTCGACGCCGTGCGCCGGCCGCCCCGCGCATTGCCTCCCGTACTGCGTTGCGGTCCGGACTGCGTGCCGGGGCGCTGACGCTGGCCGCGCTGCGCGCGGCCTATGAATCGCCGGTCGAGATGCGCCTCGCGCGCGCCGACTTTGCGCGCGTGCGGCGATCGCGCGCCGTCATCGAAGGACTGATCGCGCGCGGCGACACGGCCTATGGCGTGAACACCGGCTTCGGCTCGCTGGCGAGCAAGCGCATCTCGGCTGCCGATCTCGCGCAGCTGCAGCACAACCTCGTGCTCTCGCATGCCGCCGGCACCGGTGAACCGCTCAGTGACGCGGTCGTGCGCCTCGTGCTGGTGCTGAAGATCGCCAGCCTGGCGCAGGGTTATTCCGGCGTACGCGCCTCGACGTTGCGCGCGCTGCAGGCTTTGCTGCGTGCCGGTGTCTATCCGTTGATCCCGGGCCAGGGCTCGGTGGGCGCCTCGGGCGACCTCGCGCCACTGGCGCACCTGTCGGCGGTGCTGCTCGGCGTCGGCCAGGTGCGCTATCACGGGCGCGTGCTCGAGGCACAGCGTGGCCTGCGTATTGCCGGACTGCGGCCGGTGAAACTCGCCGCCAAGGAAGGACTGGCGCTGCTGAACGGCACGCAGGTCTCCACGGCCCTCGGCCTGGCCGGATTGTTCGCCATCGAAAATGCCTTCGCCGCCGCGCTGGTCTCGGGGGCGATGTCCGTCGATGCGATGAAGGGGAGCGACGCACCGTTCGATGCGCGCATCCACGAGGTGCGGCGCCAACCCGGCCAGATCGACGTGGCGGCACAATTGCGCGCGCTGCTGCGCGGCAGCCGCATCCGCGCCTCGCACCTGGACTGTGATCGCGTGCAGGATCCGTATTCACTGCGCTGCCAGCCGCAGGTCATGGGCGCCTGCCTCGACCTGCTGCGCACCGCCGCCGCGGCGCTGCTGCGCGA
>JAFEDW010000318.1 GCA_018241455.1 Pseudomonadota bacterium
GTTGCCGGCGCGGCACTGGCGCCGGACCCGGAACAGGAAGCGCTCGAGCTGCCGCTACCGCGCTGAGTGCGATCGATTCAGCCGTAATCCGGGTTACGCGCCAACACGATACAGCGTGAGCACGCCGCCTCGATCGGCGGCCGCGAGCTGCGTGCCATCGTTCGACCAGCGCAGCAAGGCGACTTCGTCGCCGAACAGGTCGGCGTCCAACGGCTGCCGCGGCTGTGCCGTGCGCCACAACGTCAGCCGGTGATCGCGCGCGCCCGCCGCCAGCAACGCTCCCTTGGGCTGGAAGGCCAGTTGCGTGAGCCGCGCCGTGTGCGCGCCGAGCTGCAGCGGTTCGCTCCCCTCGGGCCCGCGGCCGGAAAAATCCCACACGATGATGATCTCATCCGCGGCCGTCGCGAGCAGGCGGCTGTTGGCGCTCCAGCTCGTCAACGCCACCTTGGCGCCGTAGCCGCGCATCTGCGATTGCGTGCCGGCGCCGATGTTCCAGAAATGCACCGAACCGTCCTGCATGCCCGAGGCCAGCACGCGGCCGTCCGGGCTCCAGCTCGCGGTGAGGCAGGCGCCCTGCCACGGATATGCGCGGCTTTCCAGCCCGGGCTCGAGGCGGTGCAGGTGCGCGCCACCATTGCCGACGCTCGCCAGCTCGCTGCCCTTGCCGCGCCAGGCGATCGCCGCGATGACGCCGGATTGCGGCGGCAGGCTCGCCCGCGACGCACCGTCGCTCCCGAAGACCTGCAGCGCGCGCCCGGTCGCCACCGCCAGCAGGCGGCCGTTGCCCGACCACGCCAGGCGCTCGCTCCACGTCGTGTCGCGATGGATGACGCGCGCGCCGCGCGTGCGTGCATCCCAGAGGCGCACTTCGCCGTCCTGGCCTGAGCTCGCGAACAGTTGCCCGCCACCTTGCCAGGCGACCGCCAGCGCGCCACCGGCGTGCGCACCCAGGCGCTGCGCGCCGCGTGCCGCGCCCGCATCGGCGTTCGCATTCTCGTTCGCGGCCGCGGGCTCGATCCACAGCAGCGCGCCCTCGCCGCCCGCAACGATGAGCGCACGCCCATCGGGCGACCAGGCCGCGTCGACCGGAAAATCGCCGAGTTCGATGCGCGCGCGCCGCTCGAGCCTCCGCCCCACTCCTCGCAACTTCCGCTCGCGCATCCCTACATCGTGCCCGGGGGCCGATTCCGCGAGATCTATTACTGGGATTCGTACTTCACGATGCTCGGCCTGGTACGCGATGGCGAATCCGCGCTGGCCCGCGGCATGGTCGACAATTTCGCCGACCTGATCGACCGCTACGGGCATGTCCCCAATGGCTCGCGCAGCTACTACCTGTCGCGCTCGCAGCCGCCCGTGTTCTTCCTGATGGTCGGGCTACTTGGGCTTGACGCGCCGGACGCGGACGTGCGCTACCTCAACGCGATGCGTGCCGAGCACGCCTTCTGGATGCACGGCGCCCGCTCGCTGGCGCGCGGGCACGCGAGCGAACACGTCGTTCGCCTCGCGGACGGCACGCTGCTCAACCGCTACTGGGACGCGCTCGATACGCCGCGCGACGAGTCATGGCTCGAGGATGTGCGGCTGGCCGCGGGAGCCTCGCGCCCGGCCGCCGCGCTGTACCGCGACCTGCGATCGGCCGCCGAGAGCGGCTGGGATTTCAGCTCGCGCTGGCTGCGCGACCCGAAGGACCTGGCCACGATCGAGACCACGGCAATCGTGCCGGTCGATTTGAACAGTCTCCTCTATGGAATGGAACGCGCGATTGCCGCGGCCTGCGCGCGGCGCAACGACCGGCTGTGCGAGCGCGAGTTTGATCAACAGGCACGGCAGCGACACCAGGCGATCGATCGCTACCTGTGGAATCCGATGCGGCAGCGCTACGGCGACTACCAGTGGCAGTCCGCGCAGTGGCTCGACCGCCCCAGCGCGGCAATGCTGTATCCGTTGTTCGTCGGCGCCGCCAGCGCAGCGCAGGCGCGCGGCGTGGCCGCGGCCACCCGCGAGCTGCTGCTGGCGCCCGGCGGGCTGCTGGCCACGCCGCTGCGCACCGGCCAGCAATGGGACGCGCCCAATGGCTGGGCCCCGCTGCAATGGATCGCGGTGCGCGGACTGTCCAACAGCGGGCAGGCCGGCTTGGCGGCCGACATCGCGCGTCGCTGGCTGGCCACCGTCACGCGCGTCTATCGCGAGACCGGCCGGCTGCTGGAGAAATACGACGTGGCGGAATCACTACCCGGCGGCGGCGGCGAATACCCGACACAGGACGGTTTTGGCTGGACCAACGGCGTGACCCGGGAGCTGCTCGCGGAGTATCCGCAGGACGTGGCACGCTGAAGGGCGCGGGCCGCGGCAATGATCCGCATACCGCGCAGCCTGTCGCCGCCCCGATCACGACCCAAGTGCGCGTATCACGATCACCCGACGGGATTCCCCGGCCTGCGCACCGTCCTGGGGGTCAACGCAGCGCGTAGAGGATGCCCTCGGCCGTGCCGACGAAGATCGTGCCGCGGTCGACCACCGGC
>JAFEDW010000319.1 GCA_018241455.1 Pseudomonadota bacterium
TCGGCAAGGACAGGCGCCGCCACGGCCATAACCACATCAGTGAGGCGAGGCCGAACAGCACGAATACGGGGCGCCAGCCGACGTATCCCATGAGGAAGCCGCCGATGGCCGTGCCGACGGCGGGTCCGATCAGGTAGCCGAAACTCATGATGCCGTTGGCGATGCCGAGCCGTTCGAGCGGCACCACCGCGGCGATGATCTTGGTGGCGGCCGGGAATGCAACACTCTCGCCCAGGCCCAGCAGCAGGCGCAGCAACAGCAGCGCGACGAATCCGCCCGCGAGCCCGCTCAAGCCCGTGGCCACCGACCAGATCGCAATGCCCGCGGCGAACACACGCTTCGGCCCCGCATGCTCCACGAGCCATCCGGCCGCGGGCATCAGTGGCACGTAGGCGTAGTAGAACGCCGAGCCCAGCACACCGAGTTGGGTGGCCGTCAATCCAAGCTGTTCCTGGATCAGCGGCGCCGCGGTGGCGAGATTGCCGCGGTCGATATAGTTGATGAATACCGCCAGCGTCACCAGCAGGACCGGGCGCTCGATGCCGAACCCACGCGCCGTGCGCATCATGTGCCGCGATAGCCGCGCCATACCCACACGAGCGCGTTCGCCATGTTCTCGTTTGCGAGCACCCAAGCGCCGCCTGGCAGATGCGGTGCCTTCACCGCCGCAGTCGTGGCAGGTTCTGCCGCCTCGACGCGGAATATCGCCGCGTGCAACAGGGCCGCCGCCAACACCAGGACAATTCGCCGCCGTGAGTGGATCCGCATGCGCTGGACGGACACGCGTCAGCGCTCGCGCACCGACTCTTCCTCATGCCGGGCGCGGATCGGCTTCATGAGATCGCTGCGGCTGACGATTCCGATGAGTCGGCGGCTGGCGTCATCGGTAACCACCGGGAGTCGCTCGAAGCCACCGGCGGCCAGGCGCTCGGCGACTTCGCGGCAAGTTTCGGTGCCGAGCGTGGTCGGCGCTGGTTTGGAGCCGGCAATCAGGCGTCCAATGGGCTCGCGCAAGCTGTCGGGTGAAAGACTGGCGACCGTTGCGCGATCCACCATGCCCAGCAGCTGTCCGTCCGCGACGACCGGGTAGGCCCGATGGTGCTGGTCTGCGCCGAAGTATTGCTCGCGCACCTCTGCACCGCTGATGGCCGCGGGGATCGTCACGACCGCGTGCGTCATCACTTCCGCGACGAAATGCCGCTCCAGCGGATCGACCCCGTACTCGCGGAACACATGCCGGCCTCGGCGCGCAATCTTCTCGGTCAGGATCGAGCGCGGCATCAGGATGACCGTGAATCCGTAGGCCACCGCGGAACTCAGGATCAGCGGCAGGAAGGCGTTGGCATCGTGCGTCAGGCCGAACGCGAACACCACGGCAGTCAGCGGCGCACGCATCGTGCCGGCGAGCGTCGCAGCCATGCACACCAGCGCCCACAGTTCCGGGCTTCCCCCGGGCAGCCAGCGACCCATGACCGATCCGACCCCGGCGCCGATCATCAGCAACGGCGCCAGCACGCCGCCCGAGGTACCGGAACCGAGCGCGACCACCCAGATCACGAACTTGACCAGCAGCAACAGCAGGGCTGCGGAAATCAACAGGTGGTTGAGCAACAAGGAACCGATGACATCGTAGCCCACGCCCAATGCGGTTGGCGCGATCAGGCCGCCCACGCCAACGACGATTCCACCGAGCAACGGCCACCACATCCAGTGAATGGGAAGTTGGCTGAAAAAATCCTCGACGCGGTACAAGGTGAAGCTCATGGTCGAGGCGACGACACCGCTGACCAGTCCGGCGACGCAACTCGATGCCAGGGCGACCCATCCGGGCACATCGGTGGACAGCGGGAACAGCGGTCCCGCCGCGGTCCACACCGGCCGCAGGAAGCCCGCGACGGCGCAGCTCACGGCCACTGGCAGCAAGCTGCGCGGGCGCAGCTCGAACAGCAACAACTCCACCGCGAGCAGGATGGCAGCGAGTGGCGTGCCGAAGACCGCGGTCATGCCCGCGCAGGCTCCGGCCACCAACAGCGACTTGCGTTCGGCGGCCGTCAGATGGAAGGCTTGGGCCAGCAGCGAGGCGCAGGCACCACCCGTCATGATGATCGGGCCTTCGGCCCCGAACGGTCCGCCACTACCAATGACAATGCCGGAGGAGAGCGGCTTGAGAACCGCCACCTGTGGCGACATCCGGCTCTTGCCGTACAAGATCGCTTCCAGCGCTTCCGGAATGCCGTGGCCGCGGATCTGCTCGGTCGTGAATCGCGCCATCAGGCCCACGATCAATCCACCGAGCGCGGGCACGGCGATCGCCCATGCGCCGAGGTGATTCGCAGCCGGCGAGCGCACCGCCAGCGAGAAGGTCTGGTAGTAGAACAGGTTGGTAAACAACCGGATCGCGTCGAGCAGCACGATTGCGCCGGCGGTGCTGATCGCCCCGATCACGATCGCAAACGCCGCCAACCTGATCAATCGCGGGTTTGGGGCAAAATCACCGGCGCGCGGTGCGACCAC
>JAFEDW010000031.1 GCA_018241455.1 Pseudomonadota bacterium
GCCGCTCACCGACGGCGCGGCCGCGGTGCTGCTCGCGTCGGAAGACTGGGCCCACGAGCGCAAGTTGCCGGTGCTGGCCTACCTGCGCGCCGGCAAGAGCTGGGCGGTCGACTTCGCCAGCGGCAAGGAAGGACTACTGATGGCGCCCGCCTATGCGATGTCCTCGATGCTCAGCGACGTGCAACTCACGCTGCAGGATTTCGACTACTACGAACTGCACGAGGCCTTCGCCGCGCAGGTGCTGTGCACGCTGAAGGCCTGGGAATCGCCGCAGTTCTGCCGCGAGCGGCTCGGACGCCCGGCGCCGCTCGGCAGCATTCCGCCCGAAAAGATCAATGTGAAAGGCGGCAGCGTCGCGCTCGGCCATCCGTTCGCGGCCACCGGCGGGCGCATCCTCGCCGCGCTCGCGAAGCTGCTGGCGGGCGACGCGCAGGCAAAGCGCGGCGTCATCTCGGTGTGCACGGCCGGCGGCATGGGCGTGACGGCCATCGTCGAGCGCGCCTGATGCCGCGCACCAACTACGCCTCGGGTTCGCCGTGGGAACCGATCGTCGGATACTCGCGCGCGGTGCGCGTCGGCGAACACGTGCATGTGTCGGGCACGACCGCGCTCGGCGCCGACGGCAAGCTGGTCGGCGTCAACGATCCGGCCGCGCAGACCGTGCAGACCCTGAAGAACATAGAGGCCGCGCTGGCGCGCGCCGGCGCGACGCTGGCGCAGGTCGTGCGCACGCGCATCTATGTCACCAACATCGCCGACTGGGAGCTGATCGGCCGCGCGCACGGCGCGGTGTTCGGCGACATCCGCCCTGCCACCAGCATGGTGGAAGTCAGCCGGTTGATCTCGCCGGACATGCTGGTCGAGATCGAAGCCGACGCCTGGCTGGGCCACTGAGCGGCGGCCCCATGTCGAGCGCACGATGGGAAACACTGATGGCCCGCGACGGGCACCAGTTCGCCGCCTACCTCGCGCCGGCGGCGGGCACGCCGCGTGGCGCCATCGTCGTGCTGCAGGAGATCTTCGGCGTCAACGCGCACATCCGCGCGGTGACCGAACAGTACGCGGCCGCCGGGTTCCTCGCGATCGCGCCCGCATTGTTCGATCGCATCGGCCGCAACATCGAGCTCGGCTACGGCCCGAAGGACATGGAACAGGGTACCGGCTACCGGCTGCAGCTCGATGAGGCCAAGGTGCTGCTCGACATCAGCGCGGCGATCAACGTCGTGCGGCATGCGGGCCGCGTTGCGGTGGTCGGCTTTTGCTGGGGCGGCCAGCAGGCCTGGATCGCCGCCGCGACGCTGCCGGTGCACGCCGCGGTCGGTTACTACACCAGCCGCGTGTGGGAGAAGCTCGACCGCGTGCCCGCCTGCCCGATCCTGCTGCACTATGGCGAGCGCGACCAGAACATTCCGCCCGAACGCATCGCGCAAGTGCATGCCGCCTGCCCGGCGGCGCAGATCTACATGTATCCGGCCGACCACGGGTTCAACTGCAACGCGCGTGCCGCCTACGATGCGCCGAGCGCCGCGCTGGCCTGGCAGCGCACCCAGGATTTCCTCAAGCAGCACATAGGTTGAAGCGACCATGAAATTGAACGACCCGAAGCTCCTGCGCAGCCAGTGCTACATCAATGGCCAGTGGCTCGATGCGGCCGATGGCCGCACGTCGGCGGTCAACAATCCGGCCAGCGGCGCGATGCTCGGCACCGTGCCGCAGATGGATGGCGCCGCGACGCGGCGCGCGATCGAGGCGGCGGCCGCGGCGTTTCCGGCCTGGGCGGCGCAGACCGCCAAGCAGCGCGCCGTGATCCTGCGCCGCTGGTTCGACCTGATGATGGCGAACCAGAATGATCTCGCGCAGCTGATGACCGCCGAGCAGGGCAAGCCGCTGGCCGAGGCGGCCGGCGAAATCGCCTACGCCGCCGCCTACGTGGAATGGTTCGCCGAAGAGGCGCGCCGCATCTACGGCGAGATCATTCCCGGCCACCAGCCGGACAAGCGCCTGTTCGTGCTGCGCCAGCCGGTCGGCGTCGTCGCGGCGATCACGCCGTGGAATTTTCCGGCCGCGATGATCACGCGCAAGGCGGCGCCCGCGCTCGCCGCCGGCTGCACCTTCATCGTCAAGCCCGCCGGGCAAACGCCGTTGTCGGCGCTGGCGATGGCCGAGCTCGCCGCACGTGCCGGCGTGCCGCCGGGCGTACTGAATGTCATCACCGGTGGCGCGCGCGAAATCGGCGCCGAACTCACCAGCAATCCGATCGTGCGCAAGCTCACCTTCACCGGCTCCACTGAAGTGGGCCGCGTGCTGATGGCGCAGTGCGCGCCGACGCTGAAGAAGCTGTCGATGGAACTGGGCGGCAACGCGCCGTTCATCGTGTTCGCCGACGCCGATCTCGACGCCGCGGTACAGGGCGCGCTGATCAGCAAGTACCGCAATACCGGCCAGACCTGCGTGTGCGCCAACCGCGTGCTGGTGCAGGACGAGATCTACGATGAATTCTCCACGCGGCTGGCCAAGGCGGTTGGCGCGATGAAGGTGGGCGACGGGCTCATGGGGCCCACCGACCTGGGTCCGCTGATCGACGCCGCCGCGCTCGCCAAGGTCGAAGAGCATGTGGCCGACGCGAAGGCCAAGGGCGGGCAGGTGATCCTCGGTGGCAAGCGGCACGCGCTCGGCGGCACCTTCTACGAGCCGACCATCATCGCCGGCGCGACCACGGCGATGAAATTCGCGCGCGAGGAAACCTTCGGGCCGGTGGCGCCGCTGTTCCGGTTCCGCACCGAAGTGGAGGCGGTCAGGCTCGCCAACGACACCGAGTTCGGACTCGCTTCGTATCTCTATACGCGCGATCTGGCGCGCGCCTGGCGGGTGACCGAAGCGCTCGAGTACGGCATCGTCGGATTGAATACCGGCATCATCTCGACGGAAGTCGCGCCGTTCGGCGGCGTCAAGCAATCCGGATTCGGACGCGAAGGCTCGCACCACGGCATCACCGACTATACCGAGCTGAAGTACCTGTGCGCGGCCGGCATCACGCCGCTGCAGGGCTGATCGGATAAGCCATGGCCGCTGGGATGCTCGGCGTCGTCACGGTCAATACCGGCACGCCCGATGCGCCGCACGCGCGCGAAGTGAGCCGCTTCCTCGGCCGCTTCCTCGCCGATCCGCGCGTGGTCGAGCTGCCGCGCTGGCTGTGGCTGCCGCTGCTGCGCGGCCTGATCCTGCCGTTGCGCTCGCCGCGCAGCGCACGGCTCTACCGGCGCGTGTGGATGGACGGCGGTTCGCCGCTGGCCGTGCACTCGCAGCGCCTGCGCCAGGCGCTCGAGCTGGAACTGGAGGCGCAACTTCCGGGCGCCGCCGTAGTCGAGAGTGCGTTCCTCTACTCGGAGCCGTACTTGCCCGACGCGCTTCAGAAGCTGCGCGCCGCCGGCGCGCGGCGCATCGTCGTGCTGCCGCTGTACCCACAGGCGAGCGGCGCCACCACCGGCGCGGTGTACGACCAGACCGGCGCGGCCCTGCGCGGCTGGCGCGCGCTGCCGCACCTGCACCTGATCGGCGATTACCACGTCGATGATGGCTACATCGCCGCGCTCGCCAACAGCGTGCGCGAGCACTGGCAACAGCACGGACGCACGGCGCGGCTGCTGGTCTCCTTCCACGGGATCCCACAGCGCAGCGTCGACAACGGCGATGCCTACGCCGCGCAATGCCAGGCCACGGCGCAACGCCTCGCGGCCGCGCTCGAGCTGGGCGCGGACGAGTGGTCGCTCGGTTTCCAGTCGCGCTTCGGCAAGGCGCGCTGGCTGACGCCGGCCACCGATCGCCTGCTGGCCGGACTCCCCGCGCAAGGCGTGCGCACGCTGACGGTGATCTGTCCGGGCTTCGCGGTCGACTGCCTCGAGACGCTCGAGGAGATCGCGATCGGCGGCCGCGAGATCTTCCTGCACGCCGGCGGCGCGCAATTCCAGTACGTGCCGGCGCTCAACGACCGGGGCGATCACGCGCGCGCGCTCGCGCGGCTGGTGCTGGCCAACGCGGGCAGCTGACGGTGTTCGGGCGATTCCTCGAAGTCAGCCTGAACACCGACGACATCGCCGCTTCGGTCCAGTTCTACGAACGGCTGGGATTCACGCAACTCACGACTGGCGACACCTGGTCGCATCCCTACGGCGTGCTCAGCGATGGACGATTGTGCATCGGCCTGCACCAGCGCCGCGGGCCGGCGCCGCTGCTGAGCTTCGTGCGCCCGGAACTGGCGCGGCACGTGGCCGCGTTGCGCGCCGCCGGCTTCGAACCGCTGGCCGCACGGCTCGGTGACAGCGATTTCCACGAGCTGCAGTTGCGCGATCCATCCGGCCAGGACATCGCGCTGCTCGAGGCGCGCACTTTCTCGCCGCCGCGCCGCGCGCATCCCGCGTCGTTGTGCGGCTGGTTCAGCGGCTACAGCATGCCGGGCGCCGACCTCGACGGCTTGCGCGCCTTCTGGGAACGCGCGGGCTTCATCGCGCTCGACCTGCCGGACGAGCCGTTGATGCAACTCGCGCTCACCAGCGACACGCTGACGCTGAGCCTGCACCGCCCGCGGTTGCTCGAGTCGCCCATGCTGGTGTTCACCGATCCGCAGATGCCGGAACGCATCGCCGCGCTGGCCGACCGGGACATCCGCGGCCACGCCGATTTGCCACGCGGGCTGGACCGCCGCGCCAACGCGCTGATCGAATCGCCGGAAGGCGCGCGATTGTTGCTGCTGCGCGCGGACAGCTAGCGCGCTCCCGATCCGCGATGCGCCTGCAGTTGTCCCAGTGGATTGCGATCGCGGTGGCCGCCGGCGTCGGGCTGCTGGTCGGCATGGAGCGCGAGCGGCGCAAGGGCAGCGGCCCGCTGCGCGGTGCGGCCGGCCTGCGCACTTTCCTGATCGTCGCGCTGGTGGGCGTACTGAGCGCCATCACCGGCGGCCCCGTCATGACGGCGGTCATGGCGCTCGCCGTGGCCGCGCTGGCGGTCAGTGCGTATCGGCGCGACCGATCCGGCGATCCGGGCATGACCACCGAAGTCGCGCTGCTCGCCACGTTCCTGCTCGGCGTGCTCAGCGACAGCGCGCCGGCGCTCGCGGCCGGCATCGGCGCGATGTTGGCCATCGCACTGGCCGCGCGCGAATGGCTGCATCACTTCGTCCGTCGGCAGCTCAGCGCGCAGGAAATCCACGACGGGCTGCTGCTGGCCGCCTGTGCGCTGGTGGTGCTGCCACTGGTGCCCGATCGCACGATCGATCCGTACGACGCGTTCAATCCGCGCACGGTGTGGAGATTCACGGTGCTGGTCATGTCGATCAATGCGCTCGGCTACCTGGCGCAGCGCATCTTCGGCGCGGCGCAGGGATTGCCGCTGGCCGGGCTCGCGGCCGGATTCATCTCGAGTTCCGCGGCGCACGCCGCCATGGGCGCGCGTGCGAGTGCGCAGCCCGCGCTGCGCGCCAGCGCACTGGCCGGTGCCGCCTGGTCGTCGGTGGCCACGTTCGTGCAGCTGATGCTGGTGCTGGCGGTCGTCAACCGCGCGCTGTTGCATTCGATGCTGGCATCGCTGCTGGTTGGCATGCTGGTATGCGCGCTGTTCGCCGCGTGGCTGACGGCGCGCGGCAAGGCCGCGGAAATTCCGTCCGTCGGGCTGCCGGCACGCGCCTTCCGGCTGCACCAGGCGCTACTGGTGGGTGCCACGATCGCGCTGGTGCTGCTGGCCACCACGCTGGCCACGCGCTGGTTCGGCACTCGCTATGCCGTGGCCGCCGTCATGTTCGGCGGTTTTGCCGACGTGCATTCCGCCAGCGCGTCGGCCGCGATGCTGTGCAACGGCAAGGTGCTTGCGCCGCACACCGCCGCGCTCGCCATCGCGCTGGCGATCAGCGCGAACACCGCCACCAAGCTGGTATTGGCCTGGCGCAGCGGCGGCGCGTCGTTCGCGCTGAGCCTCGCGCCCGGTTTGCTGCTATCGATCGCCGCGGCCGTGCCGACCTGGCTGCTGCTCAACCCGCCGGCTTGACGTCCGGCTGGCGCGCGCGCAGTTCGAAGCGCGCGTGGATCTCGTCCGCCACGCGTAGTGCGCCGAACAGCAGGCTGTAGGGTTCCAGGCCCAGCTCGCTCTGCCGGAAATCGAATTCGCCGCTCGCCTGCAGCACCCCGCCCTGCAACTGCCACCGCAACGGCACGGTCAGTCGCGATTCGCGATCGCGCACCGTGACGGCGAGCTCGAGCGACAGCCCCGAGGCGGTTGGCGTGAGGCGCGAACAGCGCAGCGCAATCACGGGAAAATGCGCGGCATCGAGCTGGCGCTCGCCCAGCATGTGCGTGCGCGTACCCTCGCGTGCCGTCGCGTCGAGCGGCTCCGCGAATTCACCGCCGGCGGCGGCGCGCTCCAGCGGGTCGTCGACGACCAGGGCGGCCACCGGCAAGCGCAGCGCGCAGGTTGATTGTTCTGGCTGCGGCTGCAACCACAATTCGCCCTCGAGTCCGTGCGCGCTGATCACGTGACTGTGTCCGACCCGGGCCATGGGCCCGTCGGCATGCAGGTAGACACGCAGCTGCGACGCGTCGCTGTCGACGCGATACAAGGTGGCGCCCGTGGGAGCCTGCGTTGCGGAAACGGGCAACCGCGAGCGCGGGTGCGGCTTGCACCCGCCCAGGCACAAGGCCAAGCACAGGGCCAATGCCGACGCCGTGGCCGCTACCGCCTGTGCCGCGCGCGCCCGGGCTGGAACCATGCCGATCATTATACGGTGTGTGGTCGGCGGGCCGGTCCGGGTTCAGTCCAGCGATGCTCGATCGTTCAGTTTTCCTGATGCGGGCATCAGGCAATGCGTTTGCTGGCCGGTGGCCGTGGGTCGAGACTTTTCCCTGCCAAGGAAACGCCACTCGATTCACCTTACGGATCCTAACGGAGCACTCACATGAACACCCATCGCCTGCTCGCCGCGCTGGCCGCCGCACGCAATCGGCCGCGGCGCATCGCCCATACGTTGCAGCTGCCGCAGTACCAGCGGGACCTGCCGCTGCCGTTGCTCGAACGCCGCGTGGTCGCCGCGCGCCTCGGCGGCGGTGCGCGGCCGGTTCGCCCTTCGCGGGAGCTGTTCGACGACGTGCAGTAGCGCGCGGCCGCCCGGCGCTGCTCAGGCGCGCACCGCCTGCGCGGCGTAGCACCCCGGTCGTGCATTGTGGAGGTGCACGAAACTGACGCGCGGGTTGTCGAGGTAACGCCCGATGAGTGGGGCCACGTCGATGCCCTCGCAGACTTCGGCCTCCAGCAGCATGCCGTCCGCATCGAAGGCGCGCGCCGACAACAGGCGCCGCGCCAGCACCGCCGGCACCTCGTTGACCTCCGGCTGGTACTCGCGGGCATGTTCGCGCACGTAGATCGCATGGCGCGAGCGATACGGACTCGGCAAGGCCATGTGCTCGTAGTTCAGCAGCAGCAGCGGCTCTCCGGGCGTGGCATCGCGCAGGCTCACCCGGCACGGAAACCCCGGTTCCCGATCGGCAATGACGCGCTGCACGCCGCGGGCGGCGAGGTTCGCCTCCGGCAGTCCAAACAGCGGCGCGAAATTCGTGACCGGTAGCGCGACGATCCTGAAATCCATTGGGCGTCCTCCTGCATTGACGTGGTCGCAGCATGCGCGCGGCGCCTGCGGGCCGCACTCCGCATCTTGCGCTGCAATTCGCGGCGCAGTAGCCGGGCGGCGGGCCGCCGCCGCGCCGTGCTCCTTGATATCCGTAAGTGCTTACGGATATCCTTCGAGGCGGAGGTGGACACGGTGCCCAGCCTGCATGACTACGGATCGCTGCTGCTCGGCTCGCGACTGCGCAAGGTCAGCGAGACGCTGTACGCGGGGGTCGACACGGTGTATCGCGAAGCCGGGGTCGCACTGCCCTCGCGCTGCTTCCCGATCCTGTTCCTGCTGCGCGACCGCGGGCGGCTGGGCATCTCGGAACTGGCCGCACTGCTGGGCCAGAGCCATCCGGCCGTCAGCCAGATGAGCCGCAAGTTGCTGCGTCATCGCGTGGTGCGCGAGTGGCCCGACCCGGCTGACGACCGTCGGCGCCTGCTCGGCCTGTCGCGACGCGGCGCGGGCCTGATGCGCCGGCTCGAACCGTTGTGGGGCGCGATCGTCGCGACGGTCGCCGAGCTCGAGGCCGCGCAGCCGCTATCCGGGCCGCTGACCGCGATGGATACGGCGCTCGCGACGCGCAGTTTCGCGGCCCGCATCCGCGCGCATGCCGATGGCGTGCGCGCGGTGCAGATCCTGTCGTACACGCCGCGCTACGCCGCCGACTTCAAGCGCCTGAACCTGGAATGGGTGCAGAAATTCTTCCGCGTCGAGCCGGTGGACGTGAAGGTGCTGTCCAGGCCGCAGCGCATCATCGATGGCGGCGGTGCGATCTGCTTCGCGCGCCGCGATGGCCGGATCGTGGGCACTTGCGCGTTGATCCACGACGGCGACGGCGTCTACGAGCTGTCGAAGATGGCTGTCACCGCCGACTGCCAGGGCCTCGGCATCGGCCGCAAGCTGCTGGAGGCGATGATCGCCGCATTCCGTGCGCGGCACGGGCGCACGTTGTACCTTGAGACCAACAGCATCCTGAAGCCGGCCATCAAGCTGTACGAGTCGGTTGGCTTCGAGCACACGCCGCCGCCACACCCTTCCGCGTACGAGCGCGCTGACGTATACATGGTCCATCGCGACAAGCCAAAGGCCTGAAGACCATGCCGACGCAGCGAGCTCCCGCCACGGCCACGCCGAGAATCGACGAACCGCAGGTACGCGCCACGGAATTCCGCTTCGCGCCCGGCGCGGAAACCGGCTGGCACCGGCACGAGCATGACTACGTCGTGGTGCCGCTGCTCGATGGCAAGCTGCTGCTCGAGGAACCGGGTGGCGCGAGCCGCGTCGCCGAGCTGCGCGCGCATATTCCGTACGCACGGCGCGCCGGCGTCGAGCACAACGTGGTCAATGCCAATGCATTCGAATTCGCGTTCCTGGAAATCGAACTGCTGCGCTGAGCGCGCCGTTCACGCCCTTGCGCTGGTGCGCTAGATGCCAGCGATACGGCAACTGCAGGCGCAGGACTTCGCCGCCGTGCTGCGCATCAATGCGGCGAGCGTGCCGGCGGTGGCGAGCCTCGATACCGCCGAACTGCGCCGCCTCGCGGCGATCGGTGACCTGCACCGGGTCGCGGTCGATGGCGCGCAGCGCGTGCTCGGCTACCTGCTGGCCTTCGCCAGCGACGCGGACTACGACGGCGAGGAGTTCCAGTATTTCCGCGCGCAGCTTGCGCAGCCTTTCCTGTATGTCGACCAGGTCGCCATTGGCGCGCCCGGCCGGCGTCGTGGCATCGGCCGCGCGCTGTACGAATCGGTGCTTGCCGAAGCGCGCCGGCGCCGCAGCCCGCTGCTGTGCTGCGAGGTCAACACGCACCCGCCGAATCCGGACTCGCTGGCCTTTCACCTGCAACTGGGATTCACGCCGCTCGCATCGCTGTCAGTCAGCGATGGCCGGACGGTCGCGCTGTTGACGCGCGCCACGCCGCACCTCAGTTGACGCGCGGCGACGCCTTCGCGTTGCGGGCCGCGGCTTCGGCATCCTGCTTGCGCGCCTTGGCTTCCGCTTCGGCCGCCTCAGCCTCCCGCTTGGCGCTCTCGGCCTGCGCTTGCTGTTCTTCGGCATCGCGCTTCGCTTCCTGCGCCGCCTTTTCCGCCTCTTCGGCGTCTTTCTTCAGTTCGGCCGCGCGCTCGGCGGCTTCCTCGGCTTCGGCCTTCGCGGCCTGCACCTTGTCTGACTCTGCCTCCGGCTCGGCTGCAGGCTCCGGCGCGTCGACCACGACGTCGGGCGATGCGACGGCTGCGAGCGCCGGAAGCGGCGGCGCGGGCGGCGCTGCCGGGGCAGATGGCAGCGGCGCCAGCGTTGGCAACGGAGGCGGAGTAGGCAGCTGCGCCAGTGGCGGCGTCGGTGCGGCGGCGGTGGCATGTGCGGGGGCGAGCTCCGCGGCGACCGCCGCGGCGCACAGTGCGACGCCGACCAGCGCGGCGGCGGTGAGTCGACTCCAGCGTTGAGGCTGCGTGGACATGATTCGGATCCTCCGTTCCAGAAGTGATTTCGATGCATCGCTCGCTGCCAGGAGCCCATGCTGGCGCGAGCGGCGCAGCCCCAGGGCCAACAAGGCCTCGCCATAGTCCAGCACGTCGTGGCCGCCGCGCAGCACGCGCGTGTCGCAGTCCACCTCGATCGCGTGGCGCAAACGGCGCAGCTGCCACCAAATGGACGGATTCCACGGCATGACGACCAGCAGCGCGAGCGCCACGGCCAGCAACTGCGGATCGCGCGCGTCGAGGTGCGACCGTTCGTGTGCGATGGCCAGCTCGCGCAGCTGCGAGGGCGCCTGCGCCAGCCACTGCGGCAGCACCATGCTCGGGCGCCACCAGCCGAAGACCGCCGGGCCTGCCTGCGGCGCGATGTAGGTCTCGCGGCCCTCGACGCTCGCGTGCTGCCAGCCGCGCGCCCGATGTCGCAGCATCCAGGCCGAGGCCAACAGCAGCGCCAACACCAGCAGCGACGACGCGATCCACAGTCCGAGCGCCAGCGCCACGCTATCCGGTGGCAGCAGCCCGGCATCCGGTGGCGCGATCGCAGCGGCACGGCCAGGTGCGAACGGCACAATCGAGGTAGCGCGGAACAGCGCGAACTGCGGCAGCAGCGGACCGGCAAACGGCAGCACGATTGAACCCAACATCGCGCACAACCAGATCCAGCGGCCCGGCCAGCGTCGCTGCCGCGCCGCGTGGTCCGCCAGCGCCGCCGCTCCGCACAGCGCGAGGCCGGGAGCCAGCGCGCAGACCATCCAGCCGGCCATCAGGGCTTGCCTCGCCCGCGCTTCGCCACCAGCAACTTGCGCAGCCGCTGCACCTGTTCGCTGGTCAGCTTCTGGTCGGCCACCAGCTGGGTCATCAACAGTTCGCTCGAGCCTTCGAACAATTTGTCGGTCAGGTGGCGCAGCGCGCTCTTGCGGGCGGTCTGCTGCCCGACGCTCGCACCGTAGCGATGCACCCGCCCCTCCTCGGTGTGCGAGACGTAGCCCTTGGATTCGAGGATGCGCAGCACCGTCAGCACGGTGGTGTAGGCCAGCGGATCGGCCAGGTGTTCGCGCACCTCGGCCACCAGCGACGGACCGCGCTCCCACAGCACGCGCATCACGTCGGCTTCGCGGTCGGTCAGGTAGATCGACATCGGCATTTCCTACTAAGAGCTTAGTAGATCATAGCGGCGCGCGACCGCGCCGTCAACTATGAGTTTAGTTTTGACGCGCCGTGCGCGCGGCGCGGGCTACTTCTTGCGGCGCGGCGCGACGCGGCGCCGGCGCGTGCTGGCGGCCTTCTTCGGCGCGGCGCGCTTTGACGGCCGCGCCTTTTGCGCGCGCGGCTTCGCTGCCGGCCGCGGCTTGGCGCGCTGGCGGCTCGCGACCTTGCGAGGCGCCGGCTTCCGCTTGGCTTTCGCGCGCTTCGCCGGCGTGCGCTTCGCCGGCTTGCCGGCCACCTTCGCGGGCGGGGCCGGCGTCTCGATGCCGCGCAGCTGGTCGACGATGGCGGGATTCTCGAGCGTCGACACATCCTGCGTGATCGCCTGCCCGGCGGCGATCGCGCGCAGCAGCCGGCGCATGATCTTGCCGGAGCGTGTCTTCGGCAGGTTGTCGGCGAAGCGGATGTTGTCGGGCTTCGCAATCGGGCCGAGCTGCTCGCCGACCCAGTTGCGCAACTCCTTCACCAGCGCGCTGGCATCGCCGGTGGGTCGCGGGCCGCGCAACACGACGAAGGCGAACACCGACTCGCCCTTGATGTCATCGGGCTTGCCCACGACCGCTGCTTCCGCGACGCGCGGATTCGCGACCAGCGCCGATTCGATTTCCATCGTGCCGAGCCGATGGCCGGAGACCTTAAGCACGTCGTCGATGCGGCCCATGATCCAGAAATACCCGTCGGCATCGCGGTGCGCGCTGTCGCCGGCGACGTAGTAGCGATTGTGGTATCGCTCCCAGTAGGTACCAAGGTAGCGCGCGTTGTCGCCCCAGATCGTGCGCAGCATGCCGGGCCAGGGCTTGCGGATCACGAGGTAGCCGCCGGCATCCGGCCGCGTCACCGGTTCGCCGTGGTCGTCGACGATGATCGCGTCGATGCCGGGCAGCGGTTGCGTGCACGAGCCGGGTTTCGTCGTCGTGATGCCCGGGAGCGGCGCAATCATGATCGCGCCGGTCTCGGTCTGCCACCAGGTGTCGACGATCGGGCAGCGGCCGCCGCCGATCACGCGGTGATACCACATCCACGCTTCCGGATTGATCGGCTCGCCGACCGAGCCGAGCAGCCGCAGCTTCGACAGGTCGTATTTCTTCGGGATCGCATCGCCGAGCTTCATCAGCGAACGAATGGCGGTCGGCGCGGTGTAGAAGATCGTGACGCCGTGGTCCTGGCAGATCTTCCAGAAGCGGCCCGCGTCCGGCACCATCGGCGTGCCTTCGTACATGACGATCGTCGCGCCGGCGGCGAGCGGGCCGTAGGCGATATAGGTGTGGCCGGTGACCCAGCCGATGTCCGCCGTGCACCAGAAGATGTCGTCGTCGCGCAGGTCGAACACCCATTCGCTCGTCAGCCGCGCGTTCAGCAGGTAACCGGCGCTCGCATGCTGGATGCCCTTCGGCTTGCCGGTCGAGCCCGACGTATACAGCAGGAACAGCGGATGCTCCGCATCGACCCACACCGGCTCGCACTCATCGAGCAGGCCCTCGGTCAGCTCGCGCCACCAGATGTCGCGGCCGGGCCGCATCGTTACCGGGTTGCCGGAGCGATGCAGCACGATGACCTTCTCGATCGTGGGACACGCGCCGTCGAGCGCCTTGTCGACCGCGGCCTTCAGTTCGACGATGCCGCCGCCGCGCCGGCCGCC
>JAFEDW010000320.1 GCA_018241455.1 Pseudomonadota bacterium
AGGCGCTGGCGCTGACCGATCTCGTCGGGCAGCGTGTCATCCTGTCGATGGCCTACACGCGCTGCCACCACACCTGCCCCACGACGTTCAACGAACTCCAGCGCATGCAGCAGCAGCTCGATGCGCGCGGTGAACAGGCCAGTTTCGTCATCGTCGGCTACGACGCCACTGGCGACGATCCGCGCAGCTGGCGCGACTATCGGCGCAGCCGCCGCTTGAACCGGTCGAACTGGCATTTCCTGACCGGATCGGAGCGCGACGTCCACCGGCTCGCACGCCAGCTCGGATTCGATTTCTGGAATTACGATACGCACGTCATGCATGACTCGCGCATCGTGTTCTTTGACGGCAAGGGCCGGTTCAGCGGTGCGGTGAGCCCCGCGAGCGGCGACTGGGCGGCCCTGCTTTGAATCGCAGGAGATGAGTCGATGGCCAGCATGATGATGACAGTGGTCCGGCGCTCGCTGCCAAGGATCATGCTGGCGATCGCCGTGCTGCCTGCCGCGGCGCTCGGCGCCAGCCCGCAGCAGGACGCGGCGCTGGCCGAAATGCAGAAGAAGCTCGATGCGAGCCTGCAGATGATCCAGGCCTTGACCGAGCGGGTGCGCGAGCTCGAAGCGAAGCAGGCCGCGGCGACCGCAGCCCCGGCCGCGGCCACGGCCACGGCGGACAACGCGCGACTCGAGTCCGATGAGCAGAAGATCGAGCAGCTGGAAAAGGAGAACGCCAGCCGCACCGGCGATGACACCGGCCTGCCGCTGCATGGATTCGCCGACGTGGGCGCCGGCACGCACAATCCGATCAATCCCGGCCTGAAGGGCGTCTACGTCGGCAACCTCGATTTCTACCTGGCGCCGCGCCTCGGCGATCACACGCGCGCGCTGTTCGAGATGAACACCGAAGTGGGCCCCGATGGCACGGTCGATGTGGATCTCGAGCGTGCGCAGATCGGTTACCAGTTCAACGACCAGGCCACCGTCTGGTTGGGCCGCTACCACACGCCCTATGGCTACGTGAACACGGCGTTGCACCACGGCAGCTGGATCAACAACTCGCTGCGGCGGCCGCAATTCCTGCAGTTCGAGGACGACGGCGGCATCATGCCCGCGCACACGGTCGGACTGTGGCTGACCGGCTGGACGCACGCCGGCGGCGGCAAGCTGGTGTACGACGTGTACGCCGGCAACAGCCAGGAGATCTTCGGCGGCGCGCTCGACATGCGCAACGCCGGCAACAGCCATGGCAACATGGGCGGCGGCGCCCGCGTCGGATACCAATTCACCAGCGGGCCCGCCGAGGGCCTGACCTTCGGCGTGCACGCGTTCAGCGCGCGCATCGGCGACGATGCGCTGCCGGCCAACGCGACGCGCGTGCTCTCCTACGGCGGCTATGCCGTCTACGACACCGACCAGTGGGAAGACATCGCCGAGATCTACCTGTTCGACAACCGCGACCTCAACGGCAGCAGCGGCACCCATCGCAGCAATGCCGGTTTCCTGCAGCTCGGCTACCGCGCCCGCTGGGGCGTGCCGTATGCGCGCTACGAGCGCACGGTGCTCGAGCAGTCGGATCCGTACTTCGCGGCGCTGGAAGGCGGCGGTTCGTACCACCGCGTCGCGCTCGGCGCGCGATTCGACCTCGACCTGAAATCCGCCATCAAGCTGGAGCTCGCCAACACGCAGTTGACGGACCGCAGCCTCCAGCAATACGGCGAAGGCCTGGTGCAATATGCCATCCGCTTCTGATCGCGCCGCATGGCTGGCGTGCGCCGCGCTGCTGGGCGCGAGTGGCGCCGCCACGAGCGCCGACCTGTACGTGGTCTGCAACCCCAATGTCACGCTGCAGGTTTCCGACGTGCGCGACGTGTTCATCGGCGAAAAGAGCTTCGCCGGCAGCGCGCGGCTGACGCCAGCCGACAACCTGTCGGCGCAGGCGGAATTCCTGCAGCGCGTCGTGAAGATCAGCGCCGACCGCTACGCCAGCGTGTGGACCAAGAAATCCTTCCGCGACGGCGCCAATCCGCCGCCGGTCAAGGCCAGCGATGCCGAGACCATCGCCTACGTGCGCCAGACGCCGGGCGCCTGCAGCTACGTGCAGAGCGCGCCGCCGGCGGGCGTCAACGTGGTGGGCAGGTTCTAGCGATCGCCGCCCATCTTCTTCATGTTGGGCGAGGCGGGGTGTTCGTAGACGTGCCGCGTGTAGGTGTCGACATCGTCGACCATTTCGGCGGTGCCGACCACGACGCGATCGCGGCCGCCGTCCTTGGCGCGATAGAGCGCCTCGTCGGCGATCTTCAGCAGCTTCTCGAAACGCGAACCCATCGTGCTGTCGGCTACGCCGAAGCTCGAGGTGAAGGCCGGCGAACCACCCAGCAGCAGCGAAGTCGCCAATCCGTCGCGAATCCGCTCGGCCGCTTCGTGGGCCTGCTTGGCGCTGGCATTGGGCAGGATCAGCACGAACTCCTCGCCGCCCCAGCGCGCCGCCATGTCGTGCTCGCGCAATTGCGCGCGCAG
>JAFEDW010000321.1 GCA_018241455.1 Pseudomonadota bacterium
CGCGGCCGGCATCGGCGCCGGCGTCGGCGGTGCGATCGCCAGCGCGCTGTTCGTTCGGTTCGGCAGCCGCCGGGGCCTGAGGCTTACGCCGCTGCTGGCGCTGCCTTCTGCCGGCGTGCTATTGATCGTGGCCGTGCACGCCGCCAGCGCCTACGTGGCCGTCGCGATGCTCGCACTCTGCTACGGCCTGGTCGAATTGACCGAGGGATCGTATTGGGCCGCTGCGATGACGATCGGACGCAGCAACACGATGGCGGTGGGCGGTGTCCTGAATACCGGTGGCAATCTCGGTGGCGTGATCGGCATACCGATCGTGGGGTACCTGTCCGGTCACGGCAGTTGGACCGCAGCATTCCTGCTGGGCACCGGCTTCGCGCTGTTCAGCGCCGCGGCCTGGTTGGGGATCGATGCAGGCGCGACTTCGTCCACGCGTGAATCTACAGTAACATGCGCACCCTCAGCCCCGTCGCAACGTCAATGAATCAAGCATGAGTGACTACCTGAGAAGTCAGCGGACAAGATGCCATCCGGCGTGATGACGATCTCGCCTCTGGACGCCGGCACCGGCCGGTTCGGCCTGGTCTGAGGTGGGCAGTCGCTACTCGGTCCTGGCGCTTGCGCGGCACGCGATCAGCGGCGCGCCCTGGCCGCGTGCGTGGCGCGCGGCGAAACCACGATCCTCCTATGACGCCGTGATCATCGGCGGCGGCGGGCATGGTCTCGCCACCGCCTATTACCTGGCAGCCAACCACGGCATGACGCGTGTCGCGGTGATCGAGCGTGGCTACATTGGCTCGGGCAACGTCGGCCGCAATACCACGTTGGTACGATCCAATTACCAGATGGGCGGCAACACGGCGTTCTTCGAGCACTCGCTCAAGCTTTGGGAAGGCCTCTCGCACACGCTAAACTACAACATCATGCTCTCGCAGCGCGGCCAGATCGTGCTGGCACACGGCCCCTCGCAGCTCGACGTGCTGGCGCGCAAGGGCAACACCATGCTGCTGAACGGCATCGACGCCGAGCTGCTCGACCGTGGCGAGGTCATGCGCCGGCTGCCGTATCTCGACTACTCGCCGGACTGTCGCTTCCCGATTTTCGGTGGATTGCTGCAGCGACGCGCGGGCACGGTCCGCCACGATGCCGTGGCTTGGGGATACGCCCGTGGCGCGAGCGAGCTGGGCGTCGACATCATCGAGAACTGCGAGGTGACGGGATTCGTGATGCAGGAAGGCAAGGTGGGAGGTGTCGAGACAACCCTCGGCCGGATCCTCGCGCCCCGCACCGGCATCTCCGTCGCCGGCCACAGCTCGCGCGTCGCCGCCATGGCGGGCCTGAAGCTGCCGGTGGAGAGTCACCTGCTGCAGGCCTTCGTTACCGAATCGATCAAGCCCTTCGTCGATCACGTCATCTCGTTTGGCGCCGAACTCTTCTACATTTCTCAATCCGACAAAGGCGGCCTGGTCTTCGGCGGACACATCGACGGCTTCAACAACTACACGCAGCGCGGCCAGTTTCCCAAGGCGCAGACCGTGGCCGAGTGCGCCGTGGCGCTGATTCCCTCGATCTCGCGCCTGCGCCTGCTGCGTCATTGGGCCGGCATCCAGGACATGACGCCGGACGGGAGCCCGTTCATCGGGCGCACGCCAGTGCCCGGCCTGTACCTGAACGGCGGCTGGTGCTACCAGGGTTTCAAGGCCACGCCCGCGGCCGGCTGGTGCTTCGCGCACACGATCGCGCACGATGACGAACATCCGCTGGTGCGCCACCTCTCGCTAGATCGTTTCGAGCGCGGCCATGCCTACGATGAATACGGCCTGGGTCCCTGGACCTACAAGCAATAGCCATGCTCAGGATCAACTGTCCGCATTGCGGTGAGCGCGACTACACGGAGTTTCGCTATGGCGGCGACGCACGCAAGGAGCGTCCGGCGCACGGTACCGGCGACCTAAAGCGCTGGCATGACCACGTGTACGTGTTCGACAATCCAAAGGGCCCGCACCGCGAGTATTGGCAGCACCTGCTCGGCTGCCGCCAGTGGCTGGTGCTGGAGCGCGACACCGCGACCAACGTGACCGGTGCGGCAGTGCTGGCACGAGACTGCGTACCATGACGAGCGGTCCCATTCGCCTGCCTTCCGGCGGTCGCATCGATCGCGGCCAGCCGCGGCAGTTCACGCTCGATGGCAGGCGCCTCGTCGGGTTCGCAGGCGACACGCTGGCATCGGCCCTGCTGGCCAATGGCATCGTGCGGGTGGGGCGCAGCTTCAAGTACCACCGCCCCCGCGGTTTCATTGCCGCCGGTGTCGAGGAGCCGAACGGGCTCTTCACGCTCGGTGCTGGCGGACGCACGACGCCGAACGTCGCGGGAACGACCGTCGAACTGACGGAAGGATTGAGCGCCGAGCGCCAGAATGCATGGCCGTCGGTCGATTTTGATCTGCGCGCCGTCAACTCCTGGTTCGCGCCCTTGCTCGGCGCCGGTTTCTACTACAAGACCTTCAT
>JAFEDW010000322.1 GCA_018241455.1 Pseudomonadota bacterium
CGCGAGGAACACGGGCATCTGGATCAGCATCGGCAGGCAGCCGGCGACCGGGTTGATCTTCTCCTTCTGGTACAGCTCCATCGTCGCCTTGCCGAGCTTGTCGCGCTGGTCCTTGTACTGCTCCTGCAGCGCCTTGATGCGCGGCTGCAGCTCCTTCATGCGCGCCATCGAGCGCATGCTCGCCTCGGACAGCGGGTAGAACAGCAGTTTCAGCAGCAGCGTCGCGATCATGATCGTCCAGCCCCAGTTGCCGATCAGGCGATGCACATGGTCGAGCAGCCAGAACAACGGCCGCGCCAGGAAACTCAGCTTGCCGTAATCGGTAACCAGGTAGAGCCGCGGGCTGGCCTTCTCCAGTTCATGCTGCAGCTTCGGGCCGACGTACAGCGTCTCGTGCAGCGTCGCGGTCGCGCCCGGCGCGAGCTGCTGCGTCGGACCGGTGGCGGTCAACAGGTATTCGTTGCCCTGCGTCGAGAGCTGGTAATGCCAGGCCGCGCCGGCGGGCGGCACGATCGCCGCGACGAAGTGATGCTGCATGGCCGCCAGCCAACCGCCACTGACCTGCTGATCGAGCGTCGGCGGTTCCTTGCCCATCGTGAGCTTCTGGTACTTCTGGCCGTCGTCGTAGGCCGGGCCCTTGTAGGCATAGCTCTCGGGATGGAAGTACGAGCGCGGCACCGGCTCGTTGTTGCGCAGCAGTTGCGTGTACGGCGCGAAGGGCCAGCTCGCGCCGGATGCATTCTGTACCGAGTAGTCGAGGCCGATCTGGTAGCTGCCGCGGCGGAAGGTGTAGGTCTTCGTGACGGTCACGCCCTTGCCGTCGGTCCAGGTCAGCGGCAGCCGCAGTTCATTCTGGCCCTGGGCGGCCGTGTCCAGCCGCATTTCGCTGGTTTCTGCGTTGAATCGCGCCTGGTGCGTCGGCATCACCGCGCCCGCGGCGCCGGTGAGCCCGGACTGCAGCACGAACGGATCGTCGACGCCGTTGTAGTTCGGCTGTCCGCGATTGAACAGGCGCACCGGCGTTGTGCCGCCCTTCACTTGCGGATAGGCCAGCAGGTCGGCGCGCGTGAGCTCGCCGCCCTCGAGAGAAACCACCACGTCGAGCACGTCGGTGACGACGTGCACCGTCGGCGCGGCCGCGGTTGCGCTGGCACTGGCGCCACCGGCCGGCACCGCGGCCGCGGGAGCGATCGCGTTGGGCGCAGCGGTCGCCGGCGTGTTCGCGGCCGGCGCAACCGGTGCTGCGGCCGGCGCCGCACTGAGCGCGGGCACGGCGCTGCCGAGCCCGGTGCCGCTGGCCGCTCCGCTTCCGGCCGTCGGCGCCTGCTCCACCACCGGCGGCGGCGCGGGCGGATAGTCGTGCAGCCAGGTGACGTAGTTCAGCAGCAGCGCGACCGCCAGCGCCGCCCATAACGTCACGCGCAGATTAAACGTGGTGAACATGCGTCGCCTTTGAACAGTGCGGAGGCGGAACAGGATCGATGCCGCCCGCATGCAGCGGATGGCAGCGCGCGATGCGCCGTGCGCCCAGCCACAGTCCGCGCCACAGGCCGTGCACCTGCAGCGCTTCGAACGTGTACTGCGAGCAGCTGGGGTAGTAGCGGCAGCGCGGTCCCAGCAACGGGCTCAAGGTCCGTTGGTACAGTCGGATCAGCTGCTGGATTATTTTTGTGACCATGCTTCGTCGATCTGCTTCCACATCCGCTGCAACGCCGCGCGCAGCGCCGCCGCGCTCGCCGTGCGGGCCGCCGTGCGCGCGCCGATCACGATATCCACCGGCGGCAACGGCTGCTGGCGGAAACTCTCGCGGATCAGCCGCCGCAGCCGGTTGCGCTGCACCGCGTTGCCGACGGTGCGCGCCGCGATCGATAGTCCCAACCGCGCGAACGGCCCCTCATTGCCACGGACCGTCGCACTCAGCAGCTCGTTCCCGAACCGGCGGCCCCCTGTATACGCCGCCCGGAATTCGGCCGGCCGCCGCATCCGCTTGGCGCGCGGAAAGCGCGGAAGGGAAGCCGCCGGTCGGTCAGGGGCCGTGCCGGTCGTAAAAAATCCTTATGGAATCAGTTTCTTACGGCCCTTGGCGCGACGCCGGGCCAGCACCTTGCGGCCATTCTTCGTGGCCATGCGGGCGCGGAATCCGTGCGTACGGGCGCGTCGGACCTTGCTCGGCTGGTATGTGCGTTTCATGATGCTACAGGTCCGGAAATGGGCCGAAAAACGGGGCGGGCAGGGTACGGTCGGGGCCTGTCCGTGTCAATACGCGAACGCTTCCGGGCCGGCTCCCGAACGGTATAGACTTCGACCCCTTTTCTCCCGCGCATTCCACACCTAAAGGCAGCTGCCCGATTGAGCGCAACATGGACACGCTGTGTCGGTGCTCTCGAAAGCGAGCTGCCGGAACAGCAATTCAACACCTGGGTGAAGCCGCTGCAGGCCGTCGAAGGGCCGGAAGGATTGCGGCTGCTGGCGCCGAACCGTTTCGTCGTCGACTGGGTCAATG
>JAFEDW010000323.1 GCA_018241455.1 Pseudomonadota bacterium
TGCCGCGCAACCTCGAAGGCATCGACGCAGTGCTCGCGATGTACCATGACCAGGGCCTGCCGGTGCTCAAGCACGCCGGATTCGGTGCGGCGGTCAATGTCACGCTCGGCCTGCCGATCATCCGCACCTCGGTCGATCACGGCACCGCGCTCGACCTTGCCGGCAGCGGGCGCGCCGAGTCGGGGAGCCTGCGCGCCGCGATCGAGCTTGCGGCGGCGCTGGGCTCCGGCACCCGGCACCGCTGAGCGGCCCGCGATGCGCGTCCGCAAGCGCTTTGGCCAGCATTTCCTGCATGACCCGGCGGTGATCGAACGCATCGTCGGCGCGATCGCGCCGCGGCCCGCCGACGCGCTGGTCGAGATCGGTCCTGGGCGCGGCGCTCTGACGGATGCGCTGCTGCGCCAGGTCGATCGGCTCGACGTCATCGAGATCGATCGCGATCTCGCCGCCACGCTGCGGCAGCGCTATTCAGACGCTTCGGTGCTGCGCATCCACGAGGGCGATGCGCTCGCCTTCGATTTCGCCGCGCTGGCGCAGGAGCGCGGCGGGGGGCTGCGCGTGGTCGGCAACCTGCCCTACAACATCTCCACACCGCTCCTGTTCCACCTGCTCGACGCGGGCGAGGCGCTGATCGACATGCACTTCATGCTGCAGAAGGAAGTCGTCGATCGCATCGTGGCCGTGCCCGGCAGCCGCCAGTACGGACGCCTCGGCGTCATGCTGGCGCCGCGCGTGCGCGCGCTGAAGCTGCTGGATATCGGCCCCGGCGCGTTCCAGCCGCCGCCGCGCGTGTGGTCGGCGCTGGTGCGGCTCGAGATGCGATCCGATGCGCCGTCGTGGGCCACGCTGCCGCAATTCGGGCAGGTGGTCACGGCGGCTTTCGGCCAGCGCCGCAAGACGCTGCGCAATGCGCTCGCCGGACTGCTCGGCGCCGCGCAGATCAGCGCCGCCGGCATCGACCCGGGTGCGCGCGCCGAAACGCTGGCGGCGGTCGATTTCGGCCGCCTGGCGCTGGCAGTGGCGGGCGCCGCGCCGCTGTGATTCACTAGGCCGATGAGTGACTACCGCCAATTGCTGGTCGCCATCGACCTGAGCGACCAGAGCCGCGCGATTGCCGCCAAGAGCGTCGAACTGGCACGGCAATGGAACGCGCAACTGCGGTTGCTGCACGTGATCGAATTCGTGCCGGTCGAACCGATGAGCGATGCGCTCGTGCCGGTGGTGCAGATCGACGATCGCGTCATCGCACGCGCCCGCGAACAGATCCAGGCGCTGGCGACGGCACTCGGGCTACCGAACGACAGCTGCCGGATAGCGACCGGAAATGTCAAGGCCGAGATCCTGCGCCAGGCGCGCGAGCTTAATGCCGACCTGATCGTGCTCGGCTGCCGCGAACGGCACGGACTGTCGATCCTGGTCAATCTCACCGAAGACACCGTACTGCACGGCGCGCCCTGCGACGTGCTCGCGATGCGCGTGCGTTAGAGATCGCGCGCATGGACGGTCGCCACCAGATCAACGTCGCTGTCGAGACCACCTACCTCGAGGAGCAATCGGTGCCGGCCGAACACCGCTATGTGTTCGCGTACACGGTGACGCTGCGCAATGCCGGCCAGGTGCCGGCGAAACTGCTGACGCGCCACTGGATCATCACCGACGCCAATGGCCGCGTGCAGGAAGTGCGCGGCGAAGGCGTGGTCGGTGAACAACCGCACCTGCAGCCGGGCCAGGGATTCCGCTACTCGAGCGGCGCGGTGCTGGAAACGCCGGTGGGCGCCATGCACGGCAGTTACCAGATGCTGGGCGACGACGGCCAGCAGTTCGATGCGCCGATCCCGGCGTTCCGGCTCGCCAAGCCGGGCCTGCTGCACTAGGGCCCGCCTGCACCCGGGCCGCGGGCGCGCACGCTGACATGGCTCGCTGGGCAATCGGCGACGTACAGGGCTGCCTTGCGGAGCTCGACGGACTGCTGCAGCGCATCCGCTTCAATGCCGACCGCGACCTGCTGTGGTTCACCGGCGATCTCGTCAATCGCGGCCCGCAATCGCTGGCGACATTGCGCCGCGTGCGCTCGCTCGCGGCCAACGCGATCGTCGTGCTCGGCAACCACGACCTGCACCTGCTGGCCGCGGCTTTCGTGCCGGGACAGCGGCTGCGGCGCAGCGACACGCTCGATGAAGTGCTGGCGGCCGCCGATCGCGATGCGCTGCTCGGCTGGCTGCTCGAACGCCCGCTGGCGCACTACGACGCCGCACGCAACGATTTGATGGTGCATGCGGGACTCGTGCCGCAATGGCACGCGCAGCAGGCCGCTCGGCTGGCGAGCGAGGTGGCGCAGGCGCTGCGGCACGATCCGCGCGCCGTGCTCGGCTCGATGTACGGCGACGAGCCGGACCAGTGGCATGAACAGCTGCAGGGCGCCGACCGGCAGCGTTTCATCATCAATGTGCTCACGCGCTTGCGCGTCTGCACGGCGCAGGGCCGCGTCGACCTGCGCCAG
>JAFEDW010000324.1 GCA_018241455.1 Pseudomonadota bacterium
CGCCTGCGCCGGCTGCTCGAGCTGTCGGCGCCGGACATCATCGTGCGCAACGAGAAGCGCATGCTGCAGGAAGCGGTCGATGCGCTGCTCGACAACGGCCGCCGCGGCCGCGCGATCACCGGCACGAACCGCCGGCCGCTGAAGTCGCTGGCCGACATGATCAAGGGCAAGCAGGGCCGCTTCCGGCAGAACCTGTTGGGCAAACGAGTCGATTACTCAGGCCGAAGCGTCATCGTAGTAGGTCCGACGCTGCGCCTGCACCAGTGCGGCCTGCCGAAGAAGATGGCTTTGGAGCTCTTCAAGCCGTTCATCTTCCACAAGCTGCAGATCCGCGGCGACGCCTCGACGATCAAGGCCGCCAAGCGCCTGGTCGAGCGCGAAGGCACCGAGGTGTGGGACATCCTCGAAGAGGTGATCCGCGAACATCCGGTGTTGCTGAACCGCGCGCCAACACTGCATCGTCTCGGCATCCAGGCCTTTGAGCCGGTGCTGGTCGAGGGCAAGGCGATCCAGCTGCACCCGCTGGTCTGCACGGCGTTCAACGCCGACTTCGACGGCGACCAGATGGCGGTGCACGTGCCGCTGTCGATCGAGGCGCAGCTCGAAGCGCGCGCGCTGATGATGAGCTCGAACAACATCCTCTCGCCGGCCAACGGCGATCCGATCATCGTGCCGTCGCAGGACGTCGTGCTCGGTCTCTACTACCTCACGCGCGAGAACGTCGGCGGGCGCGGCGAAGGCATGTTCTTCAGCGACGTGCAGGAGGCGCATCGCGCCTACGAGGGCCGCACCGTCGACCTGCAGGCGCGCATCAAGGTGCGCATCCGCGAGCACGTGCGTGACGCCGCCGGCGAGCTGCAGCCGCGTGTGCGCCTTGTTGCCACCACGGTTGGGCGCGCGTTGTTGTCCGAGATCCTGCCGAAGGGCATGTCCTTCGACCTGATCAACCAGGACATGACCAAGAAGAACATCTCGGCGATCATCAACGCCTGCTACCGCATCCTCGGCCTCAAGGAAACGGTCGTGTTCGCGGACCAGCTCATGTACACGGGCTTCCAGTACGCGACCCGCGCGGCCGTATCGTTCGGCATCGACGACATCGTCATCCCGGAGCAGAAGGTCAAGCTGGTCGGCGCCGCGGAGAAGGAAGTCAAGGAAATCCAGGACCAGTACGCCTCAGGGCTGGTGACCAACGGCGAGCGCTACAACAAGGTGGTCGACATCTGGTCGCGCGCCAACGACCAGGTCGCGAAAGCGATGATGGAAAAGCTCGGCACCGAAGAAGCGACCGACTCGCACGGCAAGAAGCAGCGGCAGAAGTCGTTCAACTCGATCTTCATGATGGCCGATTCGGGCGCGCGCGGCAGTGCGGCGCAGATCCGCCAGCTCGCCGGCATGCGCGGCCTGATGGCCAAGCCCGACGGCTCGATCATCGAGACGCCGATCACGGCGAACTTCCGTGAAGGCCTGAACGTGCTGCAGTACTTCATCTCGACGCACGGCGCGCGCAAGGGTCTGGCCGACACCGCGTTGAAGACCGCGAACTCGGGTTATCTGACGCGCCGCCTGGTCGACGTGGCGCAGGACCTGGTGGTCACCGAGACCGATTGCGGCACCACCAACGGCCTGTCGATGTCACCGCTGGTCGAAGGCGGCGACGTCGTCGAAGCGCTCGGCGAGCGCGTGCTCGGCCGCGTCGTGGCCGCGGACGTGCTGAAGCCGGGCACCGACCAGGTGCTGGTCACTGCCAACACGCTGCTCGATGAAACACTGGTGCGCATGATCGAGAAGGAGGGCGTCGACCAGATCAGCGTGCGCTCGCCGATCAGCTGCCAGACCCGCTATGGCGTGTGCTGCAACTGCTACGGACGCGACCTCGGCCGCGGCCGGCTCATCAACATCGGCGAGGCGGTCGGCGTCATCGCGGCGCAGTCGATCGGCGAGCCGGGCACGCAGCTGACGATGCGCACCTTCCACATCGGTGGCGCGGCCTCGCGGGCCGCGGCGGCCTCGAGCGTGGAGATCCGCAACAAGGGCACGCTGCGCTTCCACCACATCAAGACCGTGGAGCATGAGAAGGGCCACCTGGTCGCGGTGTCGCGTTCGGGCGAGATCGGCGTGGTCGACGAGTTCGGCCGCGAGCGCGAGCGCTACAAGATCCCGTACGGCGCGACGATCAACTCGAAGGAAGGCGCCAAGGTGACCGGCGGCCAGGTCGTGGCGACCTGGGATCCGCACACGCATCCGGTCGTCACCGAAGTGGCGGGCAACATCCGCTTCACGGACTTCGTCGACGGCCTCACGGTTGCGACGCAGGTCGATGAGGTGACCGGCCTGTCGAGCACCGTGGTGCTCGATTCCAAGCAGCGCGGCGGCAAGGAACTCAAGCCCACGATCAAGCTGATCTCCTCGAAGGGCAAGGAGCTGACGTTCGCGAACACCGTGATTCCGGCGGTCTACAACCTGCCGCCGGGCGCATTGGTGAACCTGACCGACGGC